>CAYSRH010000127.1:0-6351 GCA_964433245.1 uncultured Bacteroidales bacterium
ATAATTATTTTATATTTGATAAAAACAAAACCATCAGATATTATGGAAAATATTAAAAACAGTAACAACAGTAACAACGCTAACAATTCTGCGACAGAGAACAAAATCAACAGGCTGATAACAGGTACTTATGATTTCAGCATTTCCGACTGCTTTCAAAAAGCCTTTGATACATTTAAAAAAAACATGGGAAATTTTATCATTTTCACTTTGTTGTTTGGCTTTATCACTGCTATTTTATCATCCATTCCATATGTTGGCTGGATTGCATCTCTTTTTATTGTTCCCCAGCTTATGGCTGGCTTTTTTCTTGTCGGGAAAAAGGTCGCTGATAATGAAACAACGACATTCAATGATTTTTTCGAGGGATTTCAGTTTGTCATTCCTCTTTGCTTGCTTTATCTTGTTATGGGAATTCTAATCTCTATAGGATTCTTTCTGCTGATCATCCCCGGTCTCTATCTTCTTGTTTCTTATTCTTTGGCATTTCCTTTGGTTATTTTTGAAAAGATGGATTTCTGGCCAGCCATGGAAGCCAGTAGAAAAATTGTCACAAAACAATGGTTTTTATTTCTGGGGTTATTAGTTCTGCTGGCACTACTGAATTTTGCCGGGGCTTTGCTTTTTTTCGTCGGATTATTGTTCACCATTCCAATAACATATCTTGTTCTTTTATTTGTTTACGATCGTGTTGTCGGAATAACAAAAACACAAGTGTAAAATTTTGACCTTATTAAAAGCCATAACAGTCGTTTTTATTTTCTGTTTCAGTGCTGCCATGCTTTTTCCACAGGCAACATCTGCACAGTTGACAATGGCTTTTCGTACCGGAAACAGCACCTCTTTAACGAATCATATGGCAAAAAGAGTCGAACTTTATGTTTTGGAAAATGAACGAAATTGTTCGAAAGAAGAAGCCCGGGTTATCCTTCAAAACTTCTTTGAAGCCAATCAATCAAATAATTTTATCGTATTGCACGAAGGAGGTAAATATGCCTATCGTTACATCATCGGGACACTTGTTACCATTAACGGAAATTTTCGTGTCTATTACCTCTTGAAAGATGATAATCAAAATCCGCTGATACAGCAACTACGAATTGACTACGAATAACAGGTCATGCTGGAAAATATATTATATACAACAATGAATGAAGAATCCTCTATAAAACAGTTGATTGATATTGCTATTAAAGAAGATGTTGGTGAAGGTGATCATTCCACATTGGCCTGTATTCCCGAAGGACTTTCAGGTACTGCCCGTTTAATTGCAAAAGAAGAAGGCATTATTGCAGGCGTGGAGATTGCCGGGCAAATTTTCTCTACGACAGGTCCGGGTCTCATCTATACTCCAAAAATTAAAGATGGCTCCCCTGTATCTTCAGGAGATATTATTTTTCATGTAGAGGGTGAGGTACATGCTTTATTAAAAGCTGAACGTTTGGTGTTAAATATCATGCAAAGAATGAGTGGGATTGCCACAGAAACCAGTCGCTATGTAAAAGTCCTTGCCCCTTATAACACAAAGGTATTGGATACCCGCAAGACCATTCCGGGCATGAGAATTCTTGACAAGATGGCTGTCAGGATAGGTGGTGGAGAAAACCATCGCTTCGGACTCTATGATATGATCATGTTAAAAGATAATCACATAGATTATGCAGGGGGGATAAAAGAAACAATCATAAAAACCACCCGGTATATTACCCAAAAAAAACTGAATATTCCAATAGAAATAGAAGCCCGCAACCTGAATGAAGTAAAGGAAATCCTTGAAATTGGAAAAATCAACAGAATTATGCTGGATAATTTTTCAATAGAGGAAACCAGGGAAGCTGTGACCCTAATCGGCAAACGTTTTGAAATTGAATCCAGTGGGATGATCAACCTCAAAACAGCAGGACAGTATGCCGCGTGTGGTGTTGATTACATCTCCGTCGGCAGTCTAACTCATAAGGTAAAGAGTCTGGACTTAAGTTTGCTGGCCAAATAACAATTTATCTTGGTCAATTCATTCTGTTTTTTATACCTTTGTTCCACAATAAATTTAAAATAAAATGGAAACAGTATTAAGTGGAATAAGACCAACAGGGAATTTACATTTAGGCAATTATTTTGGTGCCGTACAAAATTTTGTTAAAATGCAGGAAAATTACAACTGCTTCTTTTTCATTGCAGACTATCACTCCTTGACGACACACCCGACCCCTGCTGATTTACATGACAATATCCGCACCGTACTTTCAGAATATCTTGCTGCAGGGCTTGATCCTGAAAAATGCACACTTTACATACAGAGTGACATTCCCGAAATTCCGGAATTATATATGTTACTTAACATGAATGCTTATGTTGGAGAACTGGAACGCACAACAACATTCAAAGAAAAGATCAGGAAACAACCTGACAATGTAAATGCAGGATTATTGACCTATCCTGTGCTGATGTGTGCGGATATAATCATTCACAAGGCTAATAAAGTTCCTGTAGGAAAAGATCAGGAACAAAATCTTGAAATGTCCAAAAAATTTGCAAGAAGGTTTAATCATATTTACGAGAATGAAGTATTTCCAATCCCTGAAGCTTTTAATTTCGGGAAATCCCTTATCAAAATCCCGGGTCTTGACGGAAGCGGAAAAATGGGAAAATCAGAAGGCAATGGCGTATATCTTGCCGATACCCCATCTTTGATCAGAAAAAAAATCATGCGTGCCATGACAGATACAGGTCCAAAAGAACCAAATTCTTCACCCCCAGAAGTAATTGAAAATCTGTTTACACTAATGGAAGTCATGTCTTCTCCTGAAACCATAAAACAATACCGGGATGCTTACGCAAATTGTTCCATACGATATGGAGACATGAAAAAACAACTCGCAGAGGACACCATAACTTTTACAACACCAATCAGAGAAAAGATACAATCTATTTATGAAAATACTGATTATCTAAGAAAAGTAGTTAATATGGGAAAAGAAAAAGCCCGGGATAGTGCATCAAAAACTTTGTCTGAAGTTAGAAAAACAATTGGATTTCGCACTTTTTAACCATAGGAAACTTCTGTAAATACCTGCCTGTTATCTTAAAATCGTCACCTGCCCCATAATCGGATTTTCTTTATTACCCAGACGTATGATAAAGTGATAGGAATCTACAGGAAGAGGTTTCCCCAGATAAGTACCATTCCAGTATCTATGTCCATTGCTCTCTGAGTTATAAACCATATTACCCCAGCGGTTAAACACCTCTACGCTGGCTTCAGGATAGTATTCATACAACCCGTTGATGACCCATTCGTCATTTATTCCGTCAGCATTAGGCGAAAAGGCTGTGGGAACGGTAAAACAGTTGTCTCGCTTGTTCATAAGGTGTATAGTGTCAGATATCTCGCACTGGTTCTGATCTTCAACACGGTAAAAATAAGTACCGGCATCAAGTCCTTCTATCCGGGTACTGTATGCTCCTGTGGACCATTTAATCACATAAAAAGGGAAGCCTCCCTCTACTTCTACACCTAGTGCTCCGTCACTGCTCAACGGACATTCCGGTAATTTTTTATAGCTTACGGTTACATGCATGGTATCCGGTTCATTTATCTCTGCTCTTGCTGTATCCCTGCAATCGGCTTCATCACGTACCATCACTGTGTACAAGCCTGAAAGGGTAGTAACCAATGTACTGTCTGTAAAACCATTTTTCCAGCTATAATGCCGCACGCCTGATCCACCGGACGAAGTAGCTGAGATAACAGCTGTATCCCCGGGGCATTCTATATCTTCTTCTACTGTAACTGTCAAAATAAGATGATCCGGTGACCTGATTATTGTTGTATCAAATACCGTATCCAGGTTCTCTGATGATACCATCAGGCTATACTCGCCTGCTGTGAGGTTATCTATGACACTATCGGTAACACTCATAGCTGCTCCGTTTTTCTTCCAATGGTATTGAATATCCCCATATCCACCCGAAGAGGTAACTGTTATCTTTCCATTTCCTGTGCCATCACAATTTAATTGTTCTACATGCTTTGATATGACCAGTGGATCCGGTTTGACAATGGTCACCACTAATTCTGACTGGGCTGCGCATTCGGTTACCTGATAAATCCTTTCTGCATGAACGGTGATGATTGCTACCTTACTCTGAGGCTGATCAAACCAATTAACCACTATGTAGGGATAGATGCTGTCGCCCACTATTTCTCCTTCTTCTGTCACTGTCCACCTATAGGCATAACCTGTTGACATATAGACCGAATAGATCATTCCCGATTGACCGGCCCATACTGAGGTGTCATATTCATCAAACTCAGGTTCAGAGACAGGTAAAATATCCAGGTATATGCTATCCCTGTCAATACAGCCATCAGGGCTGGTTACCGTCAAAAAATGAGTGCCGGAAACAGTCTGGCTTGCCAGTAGTTTCTTTACAATAGCTGTATCGCCGGGAGTATTGTCCCATAAATATTGAACTGCATTCATACTGGTGTTGGCATACAACATAACATCTTCATTATCACAGGCAAACAAGGTATCTGCATCATCATTGATACGAGCTACCGGAAGATTACTATAGTAACCCACCCTCACTTCATCCGTGCTGCTGCAACCTGAAGCATTGGTTACTGTGACACTATACAAACCAGTATCGGATACAGGGTAAACCGTGGCACCAGTTTGTACATTTCCTTCATACTCCCAGCGGTAAGTCTCAAATCCACTCTGAACATTCAGTTCCTTGGCTGACAGATTTTCGGGGCAGAAAAGAGTATCGCCGGTGAGTAGGATCTCTGGTCCGGGGGTAACTGATATGATAATACTATCAGTATCGCTACAACCGGTTATTGTATCGATAACAGTAACCCTGTAAGTTAACGTTTTCACAGGATTGAAAGCAACTCCCTGTTGAATGCTGTTGTTCCACTGGTAGGTGTCGCCTCCTGTGGCAGAGAGGATAACTTCAGCTCCTTCGCATACTACGAAGCCGGAACCTGCTTCTGCCACGGGATAAACAGCCGAATCAACTTTAATACCGGATTTATAGACCAGACAGGAGCCGTCACGATTTTTTACATATACATCATAAAAACCGGAAGACAAACCAGTATAAATGCCGAGGGTATCCCATTGGACACTGTCTATAGAAAAGACATATTTCCCGTCTCCCCCACTTGCCAGAACTTCCATACTTCCGGTAGGATTCACACAATGTGTGTTTCCCGATACCACCACATCATCAATAACCGGTGATCCGGGGCTGGTAATCTCCACGCTGGTATCGTTGAGCACCTGACAGGTTGTATCATCATAGCGAACACCTGTAACATAATATCCCGGAGAAAGATCGTTTCCGGTATTTCCGGAAACCCAGTCTGTTCCTCCATTAAAGGTATATTGATAATTGCCTGATCCTCCCGATGCTGTAATTTGAATACTACCGTCTGTCGTTTCGCAACTGCTGGCATCAGATTTTGTAATAGCATCCAGACGGGGAAATTCTTTTGGGTTCAAGACGACAGGTACCGGATAGTCTTTGCTGCATGCAGGTTCAACGGCTTGCACTTGAATATAATATGTGCCCGTATCCAAACCGGTAAAAATACTATCATTCACATAAGAAGCACCCCCTGTTATGCTGTAACGGTAAGTAAAGGAATCGTTCACACTAATGGAAATTCTGCCGTCTGCAGAACCACATGCTGATTCTTCATGGTAATCTACTGCAGTTATATCAAAAGGACATGAAAAACTTTGTATAATAACCGGATTATAAGGATAAATGATCTCACAGGAATTGTCAGCATTTCTCACCCTGATGTTGTAAGGTCCCGGTGCCAGGTTGTTTATAATATTACTGGTATCGAACCAATTTGTCCCATCATCAATGCTATATTGATAATTCTCTGCGCCTCCCTGGGCGAAGATTACGATCTGCCCGTCTTTGGTATCCAAGCCTGATTCATCCTGCCTGGTAACCGTATCAAGGTGGGGTGTTAACACTTTTATTGTATCTGCTAATGAATATTCTTCACCACAATTTTCACCAGATTTTACAATGGCCCGGTAGATGCGTGTACGCGGCACATTAGAAACAGTCAATTCACTACCAGTCTCGAATATTTCATTCCATACTCCCTGGAATTCAGAATATTGCCACCGTTGAACTTCGCCTGCATAATCTGTAAGCATAAGGGTGGCATTGTCCACAATACAACCTGAAATGCCACCTGTAATTTCGCCTCCACTGGCTGTTGGTATAACTGTTACATTAAAAGATGCAGAGGTATCACTAGAGCCACAAATATTATTGGCAATAACCTTGATTTCGCCTCCATTTAATGAAAAATCC
>CAYSRH010000128.1:0-6305 GCA_964433245.1 uncultured Bacteroidales bacterium
GTCTGTTAAACAGCTTGCCCCTCCTGATAAATAGAATGTTCTTTGGCATCAATGGTTTCGTATGAAGGCGGTTTAACAGACCCTCCGGCTTTCATATGCAAATGTTTTCTTCCGGAACCGTCAGATTCAAGAATATAATCCTGAATGCCCAGGTCTTCCTCGGTGCCTTCTAATAAAGCAACACCGGCACCATCCCCAAAGAGAGCACAGGTTGTCCTGTCTGTATAATTAACAAAAGAAGTCAGGTTGTCAGCACCAATAACCAATGCTTTTTTACAGTCGCCTGAGGTAATAAATTTTGAGGCTGTGACAATTGCATTAATAAAACCGGAACAAGCGGCATTTAAATCAAATCCAATGGCATTGACAATCCCCAATTTATCACTGATTACATTTGCAGTGGCAGGAAATAACATGTCGGGTGTTACTGTGGCACAAATGATCAGGTCAATGTCTTTTGGAGATAATCCTTTTTTATCAAGAAGTTTTTTTACTGCCGGTACAGCGAGATCACTCGTTCCTTTTCCTTCTTCTTTAAGAATATGCCGCTCTTTAATACCCACACGTTGCATTATCCATTCGTCGGTTGTATCCACCATTTTACTCAGGTCTGCATTGGTCAGTACATCTTTTGGCACATAAGCCTCTATTCCGGTTATAACTGCGTTCATTAGTTAAGTGCTTGTTTGATTCGATGGGGCAAATCTGCTCCAATAATATTTTTTGTGTGGAGGATCATATTTTTTATTGTTTCTGTGTTTGATCTTCCATGTCCGATAACAGCTATTTTATTTACCCCAAGGATAGGTGTTCCACCATAATTTTCGAAATTTAATGTGTCAATATAGGGATCTTTTAATCCTTTTTGCTTGAAGAGGGTATAAAAAGCTTCTGCCTGTTTGAGAAGGGCATTGCCTACAAAACCATCACAAACAACAACATCGCTGCTGTTATCAAAAAGTTCATTTGCTTCTGTGTTACCTATAAAATTAAAATCAATGGAATCTTTCATCATCATATAGGTAGATTTGGTGAGCAAATTCCCTTTTTCTTCTTCTGATCCGATATTTAACAGGGATACACGGGGATTGTCAATACCAAAAACATGTTTGGCATAAATGCTGCCAAGTATGGCATATTGATAAAGCACATCCGGTTTACAATCTGCATTTAATCCAACATCAATAATGATTTTGTGATTGCCATAGGGCATTGGAATTGATGCTGCAATTCCCGGACGAATTATGCCGGGAATGGATTTTATTGATTGAATAGCACCCACAAGCATAGCACCCGTATTACCGGCACTTGTAAAACCATCAATCTCTCCATTGTGAAGCAGTCCGAAACCAACAGCAATACTGGAGTTTCTTTTTGTTGAAAAACCTCTTACCGGGTTTTCTCCCATTTCTATTACCTGATCAGTGTGAACGATAGTAAATTTATCAGGGTCAAAAGAAGCTTTTTGACATCCTGATTCTATTTCTTTCTGATCGCCGATAAGCACGAGCTTAACTTCGTCTTCTAAATATTGATGTGCAAGAATAGCCCCCTGAATTGTGTTTTCAGGAGCATCATCACCACCCATTATATCAATTCCTATCTTCATGGATTAGGAGATATAATAGTTAAACAGCAATTTCTTTTTCTATAACAAGTTGTCCCTTGTAATGTCCGCATTCAGGACAAACCCTGTGGTATTGAACGGAAGCACTACAATTTTGACATGACATGATTGTAGGAGCTGTTGCTTTATAATGTGTTCTTCTTTTTCTTTTTCTTTGGGTTGAAATTTTTCTCTTTGGATGTGCCATAATAGATTAATTAATTGTTTAACAAAGTTTTTAGTTTTTCCCACCGGGGATCTTTTTGTTCTGATTCTCCGGATTTTAACTTATTAAGTTTTTGTAAAGTGTACTGATCACAGTCAGTTTCTTTTTCATGTACATTTCTAATAGGAACAGACAATTTTATTTGTTCATATATTATTGGTGATAAATCTATTTCTGTTTGATCTTCTGAAACGACCATCATGTTAATATCTTTAGCGTGTTCAGAAGCACTCCATTTTACAATTAACACATCTTCTGTTTCAATTCTTCTCTCACAGTTTTCTAAACACCTGTCACACAATACTGTAATATTCCCTCTCACTTGAAAAGAAAAGTGCAAAAAAGTTGATTTATTATCCAGTTGGACTTTGACTAAAACATCAGCATCCTGAATATCTGTATCAGAAAAATATTCAATGAAAGCTGAATCAACCCGGAATTCAAATGTGTGAATTCCTTCTTTAAGCCCTTTGTAAGGGATAATGTATTCAACCAATCTTTTCTTCACAATTTACCTCCCCTAAAAATTTGAGAAGACAAAGTTATAATAAAAAAAACAACAACCAGTAAATTATTCCGTGAAAATACACAGGATTATTTTTTTATCGACCTGTTTTTGTGATGATAATTTCTACTCTTCGGTTTTGTTTCTTCCCCTTGTTTGTTGCATTATCAGCGATGGGATCAGAAAAACCATATCCTGTGGCGCTAAGACGAGATTCGTCTATTCCTTCTTTTACAAGGTGCTTCATAACTTCTTCTGCTCTTTTTTGAGACAGTTCGAGATTGTAGTTATAGGATCCTGTACTGTCGGTGTGACCTGATATTTCTATATGTACTTCAGGGTGTTTATGTAAAAACAGGGCAATCGTTTCAATGATATGATAACTTGAAGAATCAATATGAGCAAGATCTGTTTCAAAAAGAATGGAATGAAAAGTGATTTTTTCACCTTCTTTGATCGTAACAGGAAGATTTCCATCAATCATAATAAAAGACGAGTCTTGTTTATCAAAATTATTGTAAGCACTTGTCTCTTTCTTTGATGTTTCTTTTTGCTTTGGATACACCAAAAATAAATGGTCAAACATCGAGGATGTTTCTTTATCTTCTCTGTTTGAAACAATGATGCCATAGATAGAATCTGATTGATGACATAAAGAAAAATAATAGTCATCATATTGTGAATTAATCCTTTTCCCCAGATTAACAGGAGAAGAAAAGCCCTGGTCAGGAGATCCCTTCGCCAGAAAAACATCATAGTTTCCGAAACCGGGATGGTAATCGGAACTAAAATAAAGGTCTCCTTCATAATAGAAAGGGTTTACTTCGTTGCCGGGAGAGTTGACCGGTTTTCCTACAGGATAAACGTCTTCACAGGAAAAATTTCGGTCCGGATAGCAGTAGTAGAGATTATAAACATCTGTTTTTTCCTCACGATCACTGGAAAAAAACAATATATTGTGTTTTTCTGAAAAATACAAGAAAGGCTGTATTGTGCTTGATTTTTCTTTATTGATAGGATGTGATAATAAAGTAATGTTCTTTATGCTGTTATTTTGTAAGTCGCCTCTTGCTATTTGGCAGTGATTGTTTTGATAAAAGCAGAGCGTGAACAGGATGGATTTTCCTCCGGGTAGAGGAAGGGGATCGGAAAGGTCATATTTTCTGTATTTTCTTTGTGTTTCAAGCATAACCCGGTTTTTAAATATACCATTTTGTAGAATAGAATAATAAATATCTGATTGATAATACTTTTCATAAGTGCCTGTAACGCTTTCAAAATGTTTTTTTCTTGTATCCTCGACTAAAGAAGTAGATGAAAACCAAAGTGTGTCGCCCTGAAATATCCCTCCCCTCGTTTGGTAACGTTTATTAACAGAGTAGGATGCCGGTTCTGCATAAAAATGAGAGGGGGAATCAGCGTGCGAATGAATGAAAGAAATTTTTTCTTTTAATATCATAGCTTCTTCACCATCTATGATATTTATCATTTCCCGGGCTTCATCAATTTTATCATTTGACAAAAAGATTTTAACGGCTAATAAATTTTCCCCGGGGGTCAGGCGAACTTTATTGTCTTTTAATAGCAAGAGGTATTTCAGGGCTTTGTCATAAGATCTTACATAGAAGGCGCAATGTGCTAACCGGGAGTATAAAATAACTTTCTCTATGTCATCTTCTTTTTTTAGTGATTGTTCAAAATAGAACAAGGCTTCATAATATTGTTGATTCTGGTAAAGAGTCTCTGCCGTGGTGAAATAATCTTCAGATTCTTGTCCGGAAATGATTTCTCCAATATTTTGGGCTTTGGAAATACCAGCGATTAAGAAAAAAAGACATAGCCAAACACTGTGATATGTCATTTTTTAAAATCGTTTTGTAGGATCTGCCGGTAAGAAAGTACTTCTCTTTAATGCAGGGGTATAAATCACTGAGAATTCCAATGCCCCGGTACCTCTTGCCTGGGTTTGAACAGGAGATAAAAAGTCGCTGCTAATACCGATTTGAACAGAGGATACCTGTATGCCTGCTGAAAAAATAAGGGATTTGTCACTGTGTCTGTACCATCCGCCTAAGCGAAAAGTATTTTCAGTGTCTCCAATTTTATACTCAAAAGAAGATCCTCCGGTAAGTTGCCGGTTTTGATTTTGCGCAATCCAGATCACATTGGGAACCATGCAGATTTCATTACTTATGGGAAACCGGATGCCTCCATGAACAATGCCTTTTGCAGGTAATTCATCTCCATACCCGCTAAGTGCTTCCACCGGCTGATTGATATGATATGCTGCTCCACCAAGATACAAGGCAGATTCATCGCCCAATTTACTGTACCACATGAGACCAAGATTTAAATCGAACAACCAGACACTTTCTTTTTCATAAAAATCTTCATGATTGGGTAAAGAAGATACGTAACCTGAGTTATCATCCCATTGATTTGGATAGGAAAATTCACCGGGAGAAATGTTCCGGTGAATGGTTCCTGCTTGCAAGCCAAAAGAAAGATAGTGATTGTTGTAGTGTCCGATTGCTTTATGGTAAGCCATAGACAATGCCATTTGGGTGTTTTTGAAAAATCCTTTAACGCCGTCATCAGAAGTAACAACCAATCCTGCGGCTATTACATCGGGATCCATATCATTGGGGAGTACTTTAAAATCAAAACTACCGGAATAAGTTGTATAAGGGATGTATCCCTGGTTCTGATTTCTGTAATTAAGATTAAATCGCATATCTCCGGGAGAAAACCCTGTTAATGAAGGATTTAATGTTAAAGGAGAAGCATAAAACTGCGAAAAATGCGCATCTTGCCCAAAGGATTGAATAGCAGTTATCAAAAACAAGCTTATGTAGAATAGATTTCTTTTCATACTGTATATTTATTTAAGTATGGTTATGGTTCCGGTTTCTTCATATGTGTCTCCTGCCAGTGTTTTTGCGCGAAGAAAATAGCCAAAGGTTTGTGTATGTTGCAGCACGCCTTTATAAACACCATCCCATGCTGACGAACGGTATTCTTCAGGATACCATTGGTCTGTTTCAAAGACAAGTTCGCCCCAGCGATTGTATATTCTGAACAATATCTCATTTATGCCAAACCCTCGTACTGCAATACTGTCATTGGTGTCATCTGTATTGGGAGTAAAGGCTGAAGGAACATATACTTCAAATGCGCGGAATCTGATGGATGCGGTATCTCTTGATTTACAACCATTGATATCCGTTACGGTCAAGACAAAATCAACACTTTCTTCTCCGATGATTACCGTAGGATCGGGAATGTCGGGATTGTCAAGGAATTCTGCCGGTTCCCACCTGTAAGATGCTGTAAGAGGGTTTCCCGGAGGCAAAAGTGTTCCATGGAGTTGAAGGTGGGCATTGGGAAAAAGGAATGTATCAGGTTCAGCAAGTGCAGGAGCAACTTCAAACACTTGTTGAACATAGAAAGTGTCAGTCACCTCGATGTCTCCGTCATCAACAATAAGAACGTATTGAGATGGTACAGGCGGACTTATAACCAGAATATGAGGTTCTCCTGTGATCAAGGTTGTGGATTCTTCAATTTTTCTCCATTCTAAGGTGTAATTTTCACTTCCGCCAAAAACCATGGCTGAAAGATAGATCGAATCACCCTGGCACATCGTTGTGCTATTGCTGTGTCCTGTCATATCATAAGGTGTTTCCAGTGCTTGACCGGCATTGGGATTTGGTGAGTTTTCATCACTTTCAATAACTACCTGTAGAGGAGACCCTTTGACATTTAGATAGGCATACGAAGACACTTCACAACTGTTGTTATCTGTTACTGTTACATAAATATTTTGGGAGATATGCAAAGGCAAAGTTCTTGGGTTGGGGAGGTTTTCCTGTCCGGCAACCAGCGAATCCGGTTCCCAGCTGTAAACATAGGGAGGTGTTCCTCCGGATAGACTAATACCAATGATCGTATCTTCTTCGTAATAGACA
>CAYSRH010000129.1:0-6249 GCA_964433245.1 uncultured Bacteroidales bacterium
CATATGAAACAGCCTGGTACAAAATGCCTGAGGAGTTGACAGGCGAACCATGGGACTATATTTATTCATTCCAGGATGTCCGTGAAGACAGAAGATTTGAAGATGCTGTTGTAAAAGAAAAAAGGAACGTAGATGTGCATTATCAGCAGAGTCTGATTGACTCTTCCATGCCCGACTTTCTTTCTGATGCATTATATTACCGCTCGGAAGGATACTACATCCCCTACCGTGCATTTTACTCACGCAACATCAACAACCTGTTCATGGCAGGCAGAAATTTCAGTTGCACGCATATTGGATTGGGGGGACCGAGGGTAATGCATACAACAGCACAAATGGGTGCTGCCGTAGGCTATGCTGCCTCGCTTTGCCATGCAAAAAAGGCACTACCAAGAGATATTTACACAGACTACATAGACGAATTACTGGCTTTGATTGAGCAGAGTAATACACAAGGCGATTAAAGTTCTGATGAACTGATTCCTCATCGCTTATTAATCGACATTATCGTGCAAGTAAGAATTGTCGTTTGAAATTTGCACATCATCATCACCAAACAATCTCGAGCGGGACACTTTGGGTTCTTGTTCATTATAATTTTCATCATCTATCGGCACATTATATCGCATATATGCCGGAACACTTTCTATCTCATCAATATCTGCTTTATGTGCAGGAATAAATTTTCGTTCACCTTCCTGATCCTTTGGTTTCTTTCGTTTGGATTTTCTGCTTTGCACATTACCTTCCTGTTTAACGGTCCAATCATCTTTTGCTTCTGCTTCAAAAGGAATATTTTTCTGAATAATTTTAAATTCAAATTCATCCTTTTCTTCAGTTTTATTCTCAACAGATTCTTTGTCGCCGGATTCCATTTCTGTATCTTCGATTGTTTTCCTGAAAGCAGGTTTATCGTTATCCAGCAGTATCCTTTCCTTTACAGGTTCTTTTCTTCCCTGCAATTCGGGAATGATATCTGCATCAAATCCTGTAGCAACAATTGTTACACAGACTTTATTTCCCAATTCAGGGTCAGAGCCAACGCCCCATATAACTAAGGCATCCTTGCTTTTTAAATGATCTACGAAATCTGTAATTTCAGCTACTTCATCCATACTCACCTCATCTTCTCCCGATGTAATATTCAATAGAATTTTATTTGCTCCTGTGATATCATTGTTGTTCAATAAGGGGGAATTCAATGACTGTTCAATTGCTGTCAGTGCTCTGTTCTCGCCTTCGGCAACAGCAGACCCCATCAATGCAACTCCACTGGTTTGCATAACCGTTTGCACATCATTAAAATCCACATTAATATATCCTGTTATTGTAATCAGTTCTGCTATTCCTTTGGCAGCTTGCAAGAGCACATCGTCAGCCTCTGAAAATGCCTCTGAAAGTCTCAGGTTACCATGAATTTCCCTTAGCTTTTCATTGTTGATCGCAATAAGGGAATCCACATGCTTGGCGATCTCTTCTAATCCTTCTATAGCAGGTTTTAATCTAAGTTGTCCTTCAAATCGGAAAGGCAGCGTAACAATTGCCACTGTGAGCAATCCTGCTTCTCTGCAAGCCTGGGCAATGACAGGAGCTGCCCCTGTTCCTGTACCTCCGCCCATACCTGCGGTTAAGAATACCATTTTTGTATTTCCATCCAAAACTTTCATTACATCATCAAGATTTTCGATGGCTGCCTGTCGTCCTATTTCCGGACGGCTTCCGGCCCCCCTTCCTTCAGTCAAAGATTCCCCGATTTGTATTTTAGTGGAAACAGGGCTGGCTTCCAAAGCCTGTTTATCAGTATTTACAACGATAAAATCAACACCCTTGATCCCTTGCCGGCACATATGGTTTACAGCATTGCTTCCTCCTCCGCCAATCCCTATCACTTTTATTTCAGAAGTTCTTTCCACAGGAATATCGAAAGACATTATATCATTTGCTTTCATAATCTTATATGTTTTTGGTTTATATTCAATATACTACGACATTATGATTTTTACATTTCAGCATCATCCTCAACGAAAAAAGTATTCAATGAATTTTTCATCTTGTTCATATAACCTTTTACCTTTCCTGTCGAAGAAAAATCTATTGATATTTTTGGTTTCTTCATGGTTCCTTCGGATTTCTTTTTTATGTTTTTTTCCCAGTAATCTTCTTCGAATCCTTTAAGGATAAGTCCTACGGATGTTGAATAGATCGGATTTCTGATGTCATCATGAAGGTCAACAGATAAATTTTCCCCGGGATGTCCAACTTTCACATCCAATCCGGTCTTATATTTCACCAATTGAGTGAGATTCTTAAGCATAGATCCCCCACCTGTCAGAACAATTCCGGCTCCTAACTTATCATAATACCCTGATGCATCAATTTCATATGCCACCGAATCAATAATTTCTTCCATACGTGCCTGAATAATATATGCCAACTGTCTCAAACTTATTTCTTTTGCTTCTCTTCCACTGATTCCCGGCACAGTAACAGCCTTGTCTTCTGAAGCCATGTCTCCAATTGCAGATCCATATTGCACCTTTAATTTTTCTGCTCCGCTCAAAACAATTTTACATCCTTCCTTGATATCGTGGGTAATTGCATTGCCTCCGAGTGTGATAACAGCTGTATGACGAATCACATTATCATAATATACAGCGATGTCTGTTGTTCCCCCTCCTATGTCAACTATTGCTACGCCTGCTTCCTTTTCATCATCCGTCAACACGGCATGAGCAGAAGCCAGTTGTTCCAGAATCAGGTCTTTCACCTGTAAGCCAACACGATTGATACATTTTTCTATATTCTTTGTGGTAAGTGTTTTGGCCACCACAATATGAAAATTCCCTTCCAATCTTTGCCCATACATACCAATTGGATTTTTCACTCCTGTTTCATTGTCCACAATAAAACTTTGTGGTATTACATGAAGTATTTCTTCTCCAACATCAATGGGCGTCCGGTTCATGTCTTCAATAAGTTTTTCCACATCCTCACGATAAATTTCCGTATGGTTATTGTCTTTATTAACATAGGCCCTGTTCCGCATACTTCTGACTGTCTGACCTGCAATACCAACATACACATCAGAAAAAATAATCTCTGTTTTCAACTGGGCTGATTCTACTGCCATCTGTATTGAAGAAACAGCTTCCTCAATATTCAGAACAGATCCCCGCCTAACCCCATTGGATTGGGTCTTACTAATTCCAATAATTTTAATTTTTCCTTTTTCTGTTTTTTCTCCGACAATAGCTACAATCTTGGTCGTACCTATGTCAATTGCAAAAACATACGCATCTTTTTTTGTTGTGTTGTTCTTTTTCATGGCATATTCATTTTTATTCGTTTCTATCTTCGGGTACATATTACCTGACTTGCATAACGAAGATCAATTTTTTCATATTGGTTCCAGCCTATATTATTAAATCCTTTCTCATAAACTGCCTTCAGATTTTGTAATTTTCGATCATAATTTTCAATTTTCCCCAATTTGATTATATGGGCTCCGACTCTTGGAATTAACTCTATTTCTTTTTTTCTGTTAACATATATTTGCACAAATTGCGACTTCCAGAAAGAGTCATTATGAAGATACCGTGCCAACTCAAAAATTTCTGCTATTTGCAAAATATTTTTGTTCTTCTGATTCTTTTCCTCATCAAAAAGGCAAATAACCTGATCACCTTTAAACACATAATCTATATATCCATTCACATAGATCACATGGGCTGCATACGTTTGGCTTAAAGGCATTATAACACCTTCTTCAGCAATATAATATCCTTCTCCATTCCTTGGGGTGACACGCATAACCGGAATACGCTGGATAATTTCAACATGCAGAACACCACGCATATCATAGTATGCTTCAGCTTTTTCAACCTGTGGATATGATATAACCAGTTCTTCAATATGAGCAAGAGGTAGTTTTTTCAGTGGATATCCTAATATTTTTATTCCTTTCTTATCAAAAAGGGCAATCACTTCATCTTTTGAAATAAAGCCTGACTCATTCCCGTCTGAAAAGAATACATTGATATCATGGCAAACTATTTCCTGTTCCTTTTTACTTGTAAAACCGAAAGTTGTAAACAAAAAAACTGCCAATAAAATCCAGTATAACAATATCTCTGCTTTTTTAGTCATTTTTCTTTTTTGAGTTCATATATTTTTGTAAAACATCTTTTATCACAGGTACTTGTCTGTCTATATCTCCCGCGCCTATAGTCACTACTATATCGTTTTTCCTTGTTTGTAATTTTTCTTTTATTCGTTCCGGGCTTACTTTCTCCTTATTTTGTTTTTTCATTTTTCCCAAAACAAGTTCTGCATGCACCCCCGGCAATGGAGTTTCCCTTGCCGGATAGATATCCATTAACCATGCTTCATCGAATTTATCCAACACTTCAGCAAAATCCCCGGCAAAATCTCTTGTTCGCGTAAACAGATGTGGTTGAAATATTCCGAGGATATTTCTTCCGGTATAAAAGTCCCGCAAAGCATTGATCAATGCTTCCATTTCCGCAGGATGATGTGCATAGTCATCAAGATAAACAAGTTCAGGCGTATTGATCTGATAATCAAACCGTCGCCTAACCCCCTTGTAATGAGGCATGATTTCTCTCAACAACTCCAGAGAAGCTCCTTCGAGAAAAGCCATTGCCAGCGTTCCTATTGCGTTCTCTACATTGACCATTCCGGGCAAAGTCAATGAGAAACCTTTAAAAACAGTTCCACAAGCATGAAAATTAAACCAGGTGCGTACCCCATCCATTTGAATTGCTGAAGCATGAAAATCACTTTCCGGATGATCTAAACTGTATGTATAGGTTTTTGTATTTCTATTTTTTATGTCTTTCTCCACATTTTTATGTACCACAAGATTTCCATTCTTCTCAATCTGTTCGACGAGCTGATTGAAGGCACAAACAATATTTTTTCTGTTCCCATATACTTCGAGATGATCCGGGTCAATTGCTGAAATCAAAAGAGCATTCGGAAACAAGTTTAAAAATGACCGATCATACTCATCTGCCTCTACAACAATGGTTTCTGATCCGGGATCAAATATATGATTCGAGTTAAAATTTTTACTTATTCCTCCCAAAAATGCATTACATCCAATACCGCTTTCAGTCAACAGATAGGACAGCATTGTTGAGATAGAAGTTTTCCCGTGTGTGCCCGAAACAGCAAGGCAATTTTTATTTTTAGAAAGCAAACCCAGCACTTTCGCTCTTTTCAGAAATAAAAAACCTCCGTCTCTGAAAAAATTTAATTCTTTATGATCATTTGGAATTGCAGGAGTATAAATGATCAGGGCATCCTTCTTATTCAAAAAATCTTTATGTATCAGAGAGACATCATCCTGATAATGAATATCAACACCTTCATTCCGGAGATTTTGTGTAAGTTCTGTTTCAACAATATCGTAGCCGGCAACTTTGGCACCGCGACTTTTAAAATAGCGGGCAAGGGCACTCATTCCTATTCCTCCGATCCCAATGAGATATACGTATTTTTTATCAGCTATCTGTATCATTTCCGATCCATTATTTTTTCAATTTCATCAACAATAGTATTCGCGGCATGGGGTTTCTCCATTTTTTTAATTTGCTCCCCCATATCTTTCATTTTCTTTTCATCCTGCATAAGGGCAATCACTTCATCAATCAACACTGATTCCGCATCCTGATCTTTCACGATGAGGGCTGCATTTTTTTCAACCAGCGCCATTGCATTTTTCATTTGATGATCTTCTGCTACATTAGGAGAAGGAACCAATACAACAGCTTTACCTACCATACAGAGTTCAGAAATTGTGCCTGCTCCTGCCCGGGAAACAATTATATCTGCTATAGAAAAAGCGAGGTCCATTCGTTCAATAAAAGGCATTGGTTTAATTTCCGGGTATTTTGTTAATTCCCTGTTCTGCATAATGTTGTGGTGGTATAATTTACCTGTTTGCCAGATCACATTACACCCTGCTTCTTTGAGTGTTTGCAAGCTATTTATTACACTTCCATTCAATGTTGCAGCTCCCAGACTTCCTCCGATAACAAGCAATGTTTTTCTTTTTGGGTCAAGACCAAAGTATTGGCATGCCTCCTCTCTCTTTTCTTTAATGTTTTGAATATTGCTGCGAACAGGATTTCCTGTCAGAACAATATTTTCCGCCGGGAAATAACGCTCCATATGCTCATACGCAACACATATTTTTTTTGCTTTTTTTCCAAGTAATTTGTTGGC
>CAYSRH010000130.1:0-6246 GCA_964433245.1 uncultured Bacteroidales bacterium
TGCTGAAAAGTTAGAGGGGAAGGTGTCCCCCGGAGTTATTGAGGAACGGGTCAATAAGTTGATGGAAGTGGAGAGAACAAAGAAAAAAGAGTTTTATAAAAATAATTTTAATAAAAATGCAATTGTTATTTTTGAAACATTCCGCGATGGAAAGGCTTTTGGATATACTGGAAATTATGTCCATGTCCAGGCAGAGATAACGCAGAAAATAACAAAAGGGAAAAGATCAAAAGTTAAGTTGACAGGAGAGTACGATCAGGAAAAAGAATTAATAATCGCAGAGATACAATAAATATGGAATTAGAAAAATTGTGTTTGGAAGTTGTTCGGGTAGTTCAGAATACCGGAATATTTGTGCAAAATGAACAAAAGAATATTGTGTTGGATAATGTAAAAAACAAAGGGATACATGATTATGTGACCTATGTGGATAAAGCTTCAGAAGAGCGATTGGTTGAAGGGTTGAGTCCCTTGCTTCCTGAGGCTGGTTTTATTACAGAGGAGGGTACGTCAAAGAAAAAAGGAGAGTCTTATCACTGGGTGATTGATCCCATTGATGGCACAACAAACTTTATTCATGGACTATCACCTTATAGTATTAGTGTGGGGTTGATGAAGGATGAAGAAGTGATACTGGGGGTTGTATATGAAGTGACTTTACAGGAATGTTTTTATGCGTGGAAGGAAGGTGGTGCTTATTTAAACGGAAAAAAAATTTCTGTATCCAAAGTAACAAAAATGAAAGATTCTTTTTTTGCTACAGGATTCCCTTATGATGCGTATGACCGTTTGGAGCCTTTTATGAAGTCACTGGCTTATTTTTTTGTGGAAACACCGGGTGTCAGGAGATTGGGGTCAGCAGCAGCAGACCTGGCATATGTGGCTTGTGGTCGTTTTGATGTCTTTTATGAATATAGCCTAAAACCATACGATGTAGCTGGAGGAGTTATAATTATTACTGAAGCCGGTGGAAAAATTACTGATTTCAAAGGGGGACGTGATTATATTTTCGGTAAAGAAATAGTGGCTTCTAATGGTTTGGTACATGAAGAAGTCGTTGATAAAATACAGGAATTCTTTTTATAACAGCCCGCGATGTTTTGGAGTAAATTATTTTTTCTTTTGTTTAAAATCAAGGTAAAGGCACTTTCTTTATTGCCTTTGCCCGTGCTATATATCTTTTCAGATGCATGTTATTATCTTGTTTACTATATTGTAAGATACAGGCGAAAAGTGGTGTTTAATAACATTCAAAATGCTTTCCCAGATTATACTGAGAGACAGGTGAGAGAAACGGAAAAGTTATTTTACCGGCATTTATGTGATGTTGTTGTGGAGATAATAAAGCTTTGTTCGATATCCAAAGAAAAGCTTGCAAAACGTGTATCTTACAGAAATATGGATGTGTTGAATGCATTGCGAAAACAAGGAAAAAGTTTTTTTGCCATAACCGGTCATTATGGAAATTGGGAATGGATTAATGCGGCATTCCCTGATGATGCCGGCTATCGTGTAATGAGTGTTTATCGCCCTCTGCGTAATATGTTATTTGATAAATTTATGTATGCTACCCGGTCACGTTTTGGTACATTGCCTGTTCCTATGCGTAATATTTACAGACAGATGCTGGTAAGTGAAAAAAATAAAGAGTTAACAGCTGTAGGCTTCGTTTCTGATCAATGCCCTTCATGGGAGGAAATTAATTATTGGGTGGAGTTTCTTTCTCAGGATACCCCTGTGTACACAGGACAAGAAAGATTGGCAAAAAAGACAGGAGTTGCTGTGGTGTTTTTTGCAATGCGAAAAATCAGAAGGGGGTATTATGAAGTAGAAGTAGTGCCGATAACAGATGATGCATCATTAACTCCGGAACACTGGATTACTGACCGTCATGTAGCAATGCTGGAGGAATTGATCAAAGAGAGCCCGCAATATTGGTTGTGGTCACATAGGAGGTGGAAAAGGACACGGGAAGCATGGCTTGAAAAAATGAAGAAAAAAAGAAAATGATGAATCAGATCGCTGTTGTCATATTAAATTGGAATGGAAGGCTTTTGTTGGAAAGGTTTTTGCCATCTGTTGTTACACATTCAAATTTTGATAATGTGGAAATTGTCGTTGCAGACAATGGATCTACTGATGATTCAGTAGAATTTTTGAAGAAAGAATTTCCGGATGTCAAATTGGTTCTGTTGGATAAAAACTATGGCTTCGCAGGTGGGTATAACAAGGCTTTACAACAAGTGGATAGTAACTTTTATATATTACTTAATTCTGATGTAGAAGTGACGGAGCAATGGATATCTCCTTTGTTAACCTGTATGCAACAGGAGAATAATATCGCTGCTGTTATGCCGAAAATAAGAGATTATTATAAGCGTCAAAATTTCGAATATGCAGGAGCCGCAGGAGGCTTTATTGATTATATGGGGATTCCGTATTGCAGGGGGAGAATCTTTAATTCCAGGGAAGAAGACAAGGGGCAATATGATAAAGAGATGAATGTACACTGGACTTCCGGCGCAGCCATGATGATCAGGGCTGAAATTTTTCATCGTATGGGGGGATTTGATGACAGTTATTTTGCCCATATGGAGGAAATTGATCTTTGTTGGAGAATGGGAAATATAGGCTATCAGATGAAATGTGTTCCCCAAGCTGTTGTGTATCATGCAGGAGGAGCTACCCTGGCATATCAGAATGCAGGGAAGGTGTTTTTGAATATGCGTAATAGCCTGTCAACAATATTTAAAAATCATCCGAGACCATTGATCCCGATGTTATTCAGATTGTTTATGGATACAGGTGTTTTTCTTGCATTTGTTTTTTCAGGAAGGGGAAGGTCTGCATATACTGTTTTGCTCGCAAATTTTGTTTTCTATCAACGTTTGATCCGGAAAAAAATCGTCAGGAAAAACACAAAGGATTTTCAGGAAAATAAATTTCGCCTTCATCCAAAATGTATATTAATTCATTATTATCTCCTTGGTAAAAAGAAATTCAGCTACTTGTCGTCATAGTGCACGGATCGCGTTTTCCAAATGTATTCCCCTCGACCCTTTTAACAAAACACGAAAGCCTTGAAGATTCGATTCTTGTAAGAAAATAAGCAATTCTTCGCTGGAATTAAAGAAATGATATGCAGGGAAGTCTTTGGTATGTTGTGCAAAATTTTTGCCAACAAAACAGGCCAAAGTGTCAGGATGGTTTTTTATGAGATGCAGAATTTCGAGATGCTCCTTTTCTGCAGTATCACCAAGTTCAAGCATGTCTCCTAATATACAAGCTCGTTTCGATTGGTTTAGAGAAGAAAAAAAATCGTTTATTGCTGCCTTCATACTGGTAGGATTTGCATTATACAAATCAAGAATCAGCGTGTTTTTTTTTGTTTTTCTGATCTCTGATCGATTATTTCCAGGGGTATATTCTTCAAGGGCGTCTTTAATTTGATGAGGGGAAACTGAAAGATAATTCCCTGCACAGGAAGCTGCCAGAGCATTGTCCAGGTTAAATGAACCGAAAAGTCTTGTTTGCACACAAAGAGTTTTGTCCCGGACACTTAAATTGAAAATCAAAGTATCCCCCTTATTTTTTTCATTAATGAGTTCGCCAAAACATGCTGCATCTCTATTTTCTTTAGAATAATAGATAGTTTTTACTTGTAGTTTGTCCAGTTCTTCTTTGAGTTGTTTGTTCTCAAATAACACAAAGACCACACCATGATTTTTTTTAAAATGGCGATAGAGGGCAGTTTTTGTTATAAATATATTCTCAACGGACCGGAATCCCTCAAGATGTCCTTTGCCAACATTGGTGATAATCCCCATATTTGGATCTGCTATATTGCAAAGTTGTTCAATTTCTCCACTATGATTAGCTCCCATTTCTATAATAGCAATTTCATGATCGGACCGTATTTTCAAAATGGTAAGAGGTACACCAATATGGTTGTTCAGGTTACCCTCGGTATATAATACCCGGTATTTTTTTTTCAAAACAGCAGCAAGAAGCTCTTTGGTCGTTGTTTTTCCATTTGTTCCTGTAATGCCGATGACAGGGACAGATGTTTTTTTTCGATGATAAGAAGCTAAATTCTGCAGGGTTGCCAGGGTGTTTTCTACCAGAATTGTACGGTCATTTAATTGATAATCAGGATTATCAATTACAGCAAAAGCAGCTTTCTTTTTTAAAGCTTCTTTTGCAAACAAGTTTCCATCAAAATTTGATCCCTGAAGACAAAAAAACAAAGAGCCCGGGGAGATATTTCGGGTGTCTGTGTCAATAGTTCCTTCACAGGAGTGAATATAAATTTCATAAAGATCTTCGATACGGATCATTTTGAGACATTGTTTTTTCAGGCTTAAAAAAATGAATATATAAAAAAAGCCTCATATTAAGTGAGGCTTTTTTATATATATTAGAACAAAATTTTTTACACATATTAGAATTAAAATCCTGTAGATCCCCCTACTCTTGTCATGGCACACCGGAAACCTATATCAGCTCTTGCTTCTTCTTCGTTCAAAAATCGTCTTGTTCCCGGAGCCAGATAATATGCACGGTCTTTCCATGAACCTCCTTTATAAACTCTGGACTTGTCATTGATTAATGAGTTCAGGTCGTCATGACTTTGGCTGTAAGTCCTTTGTGAACCTTCACCTTCATATGCATTGTCAGCGTAGTAGATACTCGATTCAAGGTCACCATCGAGATAATTGATATGATCAGCCTGAGAGTAGTTCACTCGTCCTTCTGCATCTTCTTCAGTGATGTCAACCCAGATCAATCGACCCAAACTGTCTTTTGGGGCAACTTCACCGTCTTCGTTACGTAATAATTTTTTAAATACATTTCCCCGGAAAGGTCTTAATTCATCAACATTTTCAAATGAACGCGGACGGTAAACATCTTTCACCCATTCACTAACATTTCCTGCCATATTATAAAGTCCAAAATCATTTGGCCAATAAGATCTTACAGGTGCAGTAATAGAAGCATTGTCGTTAAGGTTTCCGGCTACACCCATAAAGTCACCTTTTCCTCTGCGAAAGTTTGCACGCATTTTACCCAGATTTTGACGGCTGTCGTTTCTCACATTCCGTCCATCCCAAGGATAGATACGATCTTCATAGATGCGTTCTTCATAAGTATTTCCGATGAGGGCTTTTGCAGCATATTCCCATTCAGCTTCTGTTGGAAGTCTGTATTTTGGTAAAAGAATTCCGTCTTCCATTCTTACTCTTCGTTCATCAATTCCTGGCTCCAGGCTGGGTAGATTTTGATTGACCAAACCTTCGTACTGACCTGCCAGATATGCTTCTGTATTAAAGTTAGCTTCACCAACCTGATGTGGATCCATTTGTAATATTCCTTCTCTGATCAGTATATGTTCATTTACCCTGTCAGTCCTCCAAAGGCAATAATCACTTGCTTGTACCCAGCTTACACCAACCACAGGATAATCATTATAAGCCGGATGCCTGAAATAGTATTCAACAAAAGGTTCATTATAAGCAAGACGACTTCGCCATACTAATGTATCAGGCAAGGCCTTGTTATGAACTTCCGGATAATCAATGAATACACGATTGAGCCAGTGGAGATATTCCCTGTAATCAACGTTTTTTATTTCTGTTTCATCTATATAAAAAGATTCTACAGTGATACGTCGTTGCGGATTATCCCATTCATAATTAACATCTTGCTCAGATTGCCCCATAGTGTATATTCCACCATGAATCAAAATCAGACCGGGACCAGTTTCCTGCTCATATCCCATTACAACTTCAAAGCCACCATTCTCAGGACTATTATACTCCCACCCTGTTGTGGATGAGGTGCTTTTAGGACCACCACAAGAAGATAAAAGAATGATGGAAACTCCTGTTACAGATAAAAGAAATAATTTAATTTTCATGGTTTTAAATGTTTTTCCCATTAATACAATACAATCATATTAATACAAACTTATATATTTTTTTTGAAAGTACATTAAAAATTAGAAAGAAATATACTTTCTCTTTAACTAAACAATGTAAATATGCATTATTTTTTATAATAAATATTCAAAAACACAACATTTTTTACCTGAAAGCAGGCTTTTTTTCCTTATACTTTAAGTGATATAAAAAAGTTACCTCGTGGGTACCTAAATTTGAAAGATAAAGATATTGTGAACCTAATATCATTTCGTAACTATATAATAGTGTATAAGAATCATGTTTGATACCTCCTGATAAAGATATA
>CAYSRH010000131.1:0-6179 GCA_964433245.1 uncultured Bacteroidales bacterium
TTTTACAATGATCACCTGATTGCTTGCCATCATTGGATATCTTTTTGCTGCATCAGAAATGTTGTTTGCCGTTGTTTCTTTCCCGTAAATGATGGTCTGATTAAAAGGTTTTTCACTATCAGTAAGGACTTTTTGCTCAATAAAATCTGATAGTTTATCAATATAATAAGGTTCATCACCATTTAACAGATAGATTGGATGATAAATCTTTTTATTGATCTTTTGTGCTAACTGATTTACCTGTTCTTCCTGGTGCATGTCTGTTGATGTGTTGTAATTGTAATAATCGTTTTTTATCCTGATAAAAATGTATTACAAATATACAGGATATTTTTCTATCTTCGTTGTGTTAAACCTATAAGATGCAAGCACTGAATTTACCGGAATATCACTTTACAATAAGGGCAGAGGCAGGGGAAAACTACATCTTTGATGAGATCAGAAAAAAATATTTGTTATTAACCCCCGAGGAATGGGTAAGGCAAAATTTTATTAAATATCTTATTGATGTTAAATCGTACAGACCTGCATTGATCTGTCAGGAATATCCATGTAAAATAGGAAAAATGAATCAACGATGTGACATTGCATTGTTTAACAGGAAAGGTGAAGTAAGTGGTGTTGTCGAATGTAAGGCCCCATCTGTAAATATTACAAAGCAGGTTTTTGATCAGATATTACGATACAATATTGAATTGAAATCCGGATTGCTGATAGTAACCAATGGAATTTCCCATTATTGTTGCGTTCAACAAGCCGGAGAATGGATTTTTCTCGATGATATTCCTCCGTATCAGGAAGAAGAGTAGATAGTGTCTTATCAGACACTTGAGTTTTCTTGCTGAGAGTAGATGTGTTGTAATAAATAGACATCTTCAAAATGATGACCTACCCGCAACCAGTCTTTTTTTAGTCCGATAATTTCAAATCCTTTTCTTTTGAATAGATTCAGACTTTTTATATGGTTCTTTTGTATATTGCAATACAGTTGATGTAGTCCGAGATGCTCGAAACAATAATTCATGGTAATACCCAGTGCTGCTGAGGCATATCCCTTTTCACGGTATTTGCTGTCAATTAATAAGCCAATGCCGGCTTTTTGATTACGGGCATCAAAATCAAAAATATCAATTGCTCCCAAAACAGAAAAAGGTTTTTCTTTATGCTCTATCATGAGACGGAGTTGACCTGCACTATATATGTCTATATTGGTAGAGCGTATGTATTCCTGTAAAATGTGTTTAGACAAAGGAACTTGTACTTCACTTAATATCCAAAGAGAAGGGTCATTTTCCCACCCATAAATAATTTGCAGGTCTTCAGGTTCGGGTGCTCTTAATCGTAATACTTTATTGGATAACAAAACTAAAACGTTACGTAATAGATGTTTTTGCTCGACCCCTGTTCTTTTGAGCCAATTCTATGAAAATAAATAGCACCGGCTTCTTCATCAATGCTAAAATAAATGTTATCGTCCGGAGTGTTTATTGGATATCCAAGATTTATCGGTTCAGACCAACCTGATTCTGTTCTTTCAACATAGAATATATCGTAGCCTCCCAGATTAGAATCATGTCCTTGTGAGCTGAAATACAGACGATTTCCGTCTTTGGATATAACTGGATTGTCCTCGTTGAATGGGGTATTTATGTTATTGCCCAAATTGACAGGCTTACCCCATCTTCCTTTGTTGTCTTTTTCAATCATAAAGATATCTGTACCTCCGATAGTACCTCTCCGGTTGCTTGAATAGTATATAATATTTTCATCAGATGAAACAGACACTCCGGATTCCCAAAATCTTGAATTCACATTTTTTAATTCCTGAAGTTGAATCCATTGGGATATACTGTCAACATAATATGATATGTAAATATTACTTATAAAAGGATCATCTTTTACGAGAAAAAGGATTTTCCCGTCGTAAGAAAGGGATACAGGGTAGAAATCACCGTCAGACATAATATCTGCATTAATATTTTTGGGAGAAGTCCATTCATTATTGTCCGGATTTTTTTTCGATACGTATAAAGCATTATAAAAACGTTCTTGTGATAAAAATATCAGAGTATTTCCATCTCCTGAAATAGTAGGGCGGGTATTATTAAAATTGTTATTAAGAGTCTTAACAGGTGTTAAATTAATATTTTCAGAAGAAATTAAGGCTTTTTTTGCATTTTCACAGGCTCGTATTTGTTGTTTTGTGAATTGTCTGTTTACTTCATCACCTTCAGGTAATAAATTAATATATTCTTTATAGTTTGAGATGGCTTTATCAAATTTGTTACTGACCTGATAAGCAAATCCCAGATAGTGAAATGTCTCAATAGGGGCATTAACTTCTTTTATATCCCCTTCAATATAATTTACAGTAATGCTTTTTTTGGCTTTTTCAAAATAAGGGATAGCCTCCTTTTTTTTACCTTCAAGGTTCATATAACATAAGCCTATCCGATACATGATGTTTGCATTTTCAGCACCGTTATTCTTGATAAGCATAAAATTATATAGTGCTTCTTGAAAATCACCATAAGCAATAAAATACTCTCCATCATCAAAAGCTTGTTTTAAATCTTCCTGATCATGAATTTGAGCTGATATGCTAACATTCAGAAAAAGAACGCATAAAATAGATATTTTAATCAATTTCATATACATTAACAGGAGTTTAAAGCCATTTTTATTATATCTCTTATACAAAGATGTAAATTTATTGTATATAAACCTACATTTTTTTCATAATTATAAAAAAAATGTAGGTTTTATTTTTTTGTATCACAAGATGACCTGTTAGATTAAATTTTATGTTTAAAATATCATACAGTTTAATCATTATATTTTGAATTTATTCATTAGTCAAAGAAAGCTTTTATTAGCTTTGTCCTGATAATAAAAAAAAAGATGTAACATGGATTTATATTTGGGAAAGCCAACAGCTTTCCAGGTAATGCTTAAGCCTGCAGGACCTGTATGCAATTTGAATTGTGCTTATTGTTATTATCTGGAAAAAGAAAAACTTTTCTGTGGGGAGAAGCATTTTGCACTGGAAGGTATTGTATTGGAAGAATTTATACGGCAACATATTGAAGCTCATCAGGTACCGGTTGTACAGTTTGTTTTTCAAGGTGGTGAACCTATGTTGATGGGTATTGAGTATTATCGTAATATACTAGCTTTGCAGGAGAAATACAAGGGAGAAAAACGTATAGAGAATATATTACAAACCAATGGAACACTTTTGAATGATGAATGGTGCCGGTTTTTATATAAAAATCAGTTTCTTGTTGGCATTTCCATTGATGGTCCAAAGCATCTGCATGACAAATACAGGACATACAGAAACGGAGAAGGGAGTTTTGATAAGGTGATGCAGGGAGTGAAATTGCTGCAAAAACATAATGTGGAATACAATACCCTGACTGTTATCAATGACATGAATGCCGAGTATCCACTTGAGGTATATCATTTTTTGAAGGATTTGGGAAGCCGTTACATGCAGTTTCTTCCTGTTGTAGAGAGAATTGCGGAGAATGTGGAAGACGAAGATTTGAGGCTGGTGCAACCCGATGATTCCAGGCTCTCATTTGTGTCTGAATGGTCCGTGACACCTGGCAAATTTGCAGATTTTATGATAGCTATATTTGATGAGTGGGTACGAAAGGATGTGGGACAGTATTATGTGCAGATGTTTGATACAGCACTTGCCAATTGGCATGGTGTAATGCCGGGATTATGTGTTTTTGCAGAGACTTGTGGAGAAGCAACTTGTATGGAACATAACGGGGATATGTTTACCTGTGATCATTATGTTTTTCCCGAACAAAAATTAGGGAATATTATGGATACGCCTCTAATTGAAATGATTAAATCGGAAAAGCAAACACGTTTTGGATTGAATAAACGAGACACTTTGCCTCAACAATGCAGGCAATGCCACTATAGATTTGCTTGTAACGGAGGATGCCCAAAAATGCGATTCAAAAAAACTGAAGATGGAGAAACCGGATTAAATTATCTGTGCGAGGGGTATTATCAGTTTTTTGAATATGTACATCCGTATATGCAGTTCATGTCTGATGAACTTAAGAAAAAAAATCCTCCGGCAAATGTTATGTCATGGGTAAAAAAAATGGATATGCGTGCAGTAACCGAAAAAAAGCCTAAAATTCCCGGTAGAAATGAGCCGTGTTTTTGTGGAAGCGGAAGGAAGTTTAAGTTGTGTTGCATGAAAAAAATACGCTGATGGCTTATCTCGAAGTAAACGAACTAACCAAAACATGGGGAGAGATAACACTCTTTAAGAAAACATCTTTTGTTATTAACAAAGGAGAGAAAGTAGCCCTGATTGCTAAAAATGGAGCTGGAAAATCAACTCTTTTTAATATTTTAAAAGGTACAGATGTTTTTGATGCCGGAACAATACGTTTTGAAAAGGATGTCGTTTGTGCTTTTCTTGATCAGGAACCGGAATTCAATTCAAACCAAACTGTCTGGGAGGCTTGTTACCATTCGAGTAATCCGATTATTTCGTTGATCAGGGAATATGACAAGGCGATAAAAAAACAAGACCTGAATAAAATTGAAGAGCTAAGTCTAAAAATGGATCAGTACCAGGCATGGGATATGGAAGCGTCTGTGAAACAGATACTTTCAATCTTTAGAATTGATGAGTTTGATAAAAGGATTTCAACACTCTCCGGTGGACAAAAGAAACGTCTGGCTCTTGCCAATACGCTGATCAATAAGCCTGATTTCCTGATTTTGGATGAGCCGACCAACCATCTTGATGTGGAAATGATTGAATGGTTGGAAGGATACCTGGACAGAACTTCTATTACATTACTTATGGTTACCCATGATCGCTATTTTTTGGATAATGTTTGTGATAAAATTATTGAACTCGACATGGACGGACTCTATGTTTATCAGGGAAACTATTCATATTTTGTCGAAAAGAGGGCTGAACGTATTGAAAATAAAAATATGGAGATTGATAAGGCAAACAATTTATTGCGCAAAGAACAGGAGTGGATGCGGCGTATGCCCAAGGCAAGAAGCACAAAAGCAAAATACAGGGTTGATGCTTTTGATGAATTGAAACAGAAAGCATCAAAACAAAAAGAACAAAAACAACTGAAAATAACGGCAGAGAGTGCCCGATTAGGAAAAAAGATCATTGAAATAAAAGAAATTTCAAAGACTTATGATAAAACCCTTTTTCAGAATTTTTCCTATCTATTTAAAAGAGGAGAAAAAATTGGAATCATAGGTCCCAATGGATGTGGAAAAACTACTTTTTTAGAAGTTATTACAGGATCAATTCCATCGGAATCCGGGGATGTTAAGCATGGAGAAACACTCCGGGTGGCTTATTATAAGCAGGAAGGAATACAGTTTGATCAAAAGAAAAAGGTGATTGATATAATTAAAGATATTGCCGAAGTGGTAACACTTTCTGACGGGAAAAGTATTTCAGCTTCGGAATACTTAAGACAGTGGCTTTTCCCTGATGCTTTGCATCATGTGTATTTTGAATCATTGAGCGGAGGGGAGAAACGACGGATTTTCCTGATGTCATTGCTGATGAAAAATCCTAATTTTTTAATTCTCGATGAACCGACCAACGATTTGGATCTAATGACTTTGCAAATATTGGAAGATTATCTTGCTTCGTTTACAGGATGTGTTATCATTGTCAGTCACGACAGGTTTTTTATGGATAAGATTGTTGGACAGCTATTTGTGTTTGATGAAAGTCCTGACATTAAAATATTCCCGGGAAACTATACACAATACAGAAATTCATTACAGGCAACAAGGCAAAAAACGAAACAGAAGACCAAAGAGAAAGTTTCATCTGACAGGGGAAAGAAGAATACAAGTTCTAAACTAACATACAAGGAACGCTTGGAATTGGATAGAATTGAAGATGATATAAGTTCCATGGAGCAGCAGAAAAAAAAGATAGAAGTACAACTGGAAGATACAGGAAAAACAGCAGTTGAGATATCTGAACTTTCCGGTCAGTATGCTGAACTCACAAAATTATTAGATGGGGCAGAAAACAGATGGATGGAGTTGTCGGAAAAAGATGTTTAGGGTCTAAATTGATAAAGAAAACATTAGTGTCCGGTAAAAATAATTATTTCGTATATATGCCTGATAGTCGAATCATTACG
>CAYSRH010000132.1:0-6166 GCA_964433245.1 uncultured Bacteroidales bacterium
ATATAAAACAATCATATTCCTAATGAAAAATTGTTACGTAAAGAGAAATGCGTTTTCTCTAAATTCTTTGGTTAAAACTTTTTTGGTGAGTTTTTTCTTTTCTTGTTTTTATTTTTGTTCGATCCCCGCTTTTGGTGATACACCGGTACAAGGAGTTTCTTTCACCATCCATTATAATGACTCCTCCTGTGGTGGCCAAGATGTATTATTTAAAAATATAAGTGGTCTTATAGATTATGCAGGAGATTTTGAAGTTCACTGGTCAATTTCCAGAGATGATGGTTTTTATACTTCACACATCGACTCCTCTGAAATGCTGAACTTTTACCATTATTTTAATGTGGGAAAATACACAGCATCCCTGAAAATAAATGATTCAACAGGCAATTTATTGGGAGAGCATATTGATTCTTTTAATATAAAAGGTGTCCATATAGAACCTTCTGAATACGAAGTTTGTCCAAATGAAGAGGTGATCTTTAGGTCTGTTGTTGTTGGCCCCAACACCATAGAAGAAAAGTATTGGGTAGTTGACAACAAACGTTATTACGAAGAAGTACTACACCTGACAGCTGACAATGAAGGGGAATTGAATGTTCAATATATCGCCAAAGGGCATGAATGTGGCACTGATTATTACAATAATGTAAAAATCACCAACTCCGCACAACCATACCCGAAAATTCAATTTTTAACAGAAAAATCGGCTTGTACCGAAGGAGACCGTATCGTTATGCAGGTTAAAGATGCTTCCCCAAGTTCTACTTTCCAATGGAATGTCCATGGGAATCCTGTTGCTACCGGAGCATCACACATATATATTACAGACGAAAACCCGGGTTCTGTTGGGATTTCTGTTACAGAAACCAATATTTGTGGCAATACCTCACACGAAGAATGGGCACAAATTGATGTTTTTGAAGACAAATCAAAACTCAACACCAATTTTGACTTCATAATTGAAGATGTACTATGCGACAGTGTGCAGGTTCGCTTTCGTGCCAAAGGGTCTGGCAACAACTATAAATGGAACATTAATGGCACCGAAAGTGCTTTTTCTGATAACTATTTATCGGACTTTTATTCCTTTAATATTTATGATGACGTAACTGTACAATTAATACTTCAAAACGGTTGTGGGTATTCTGACACTTCTGAAGTTGAAAATATTTTTTTCTCAGAAGATATATCTGATCCGGTATTTACCTTCTACGCAGATCATTCTTCAATTAATGATGATGGAGGACATACCGGAGAAGATTCAATTAAATTGTGTCCCAATGAGCCTCTCACCATCTACTTGGTCGGCGAAATAAACCCCGGATGGGAATATTTCCTTATTTACGATGATCCAATGATTGATGGCTCAGACACCATTCCTTTTACCTCTGACTCAATTGTATTCCGAAAAGAAGAAGAGTCTGAATATTCTTTATATGAGGTCATTGCTTGGGATTCTGTATGTAAAGAAACACACTATGGAATAGGAAACATACCTGTCAAAGTACAATCAAAAGACCCCCATTCTTTACTTCGCGTATGGCCTGAATTAATCTGTCCTGGTGATCGTGCATATGTATGGGATGATATATATGGAGACAGTGATTATGAAAATAATGACAGATATTATTATTCCGTTGATTTTGGTGATGGCAATGTCTATAATGATTTTCAGGAACCCATTGATGTGAACGGACCACTGGCATCCAATATATACTCTGATCCGGGCAAATATTCTTTGACTTTTTCCGTACGGGATGATATCTGTAATACCACGCTAACAACTTCAGGCACCATTACGGTATCTGACACAGCGGATAAAAAAGACTCCTATTTTTTACAAAATTCTACACGACAGGATCAATCTCCCATTCAAATAAAAAATGTTACAAAACCACCAGAAACAGGAGATTATTTTGAAATTATTATTCCGGTTATCTGGGAAGAATGGCAACCCGGAACTGATTCCAATTTGGTGATGATTTTATATAACACCACCAACATTGGGCAATTTGAAGATGAAAACCCCAGGGCTTTCAGCATTCTGTCTTCCGACAAATTAATGTCAGGTGACACAGTCAGAGCCTACATCCAAAAGAATTTTCTGCAAGACACAATTTCTTTTGGATTTGTGTGGTTTTGTAACAGCGAACACCTTTTTTCAGAAAACAAAGAAAATATTGTATCCCTTGAACCTGATTTTTTCTTTATTGATCAACAGGATTATAAAATTCCTTTAGAAAAGACTGGCTCATACACACATGCTAATCAAATATTTATTGAACACGAGTCAGAAATCCCTCTTTGTAGTCCTCTTCAAACTAAAAACTTAAAAGGAAAATGGATAAATAATCAAGGGAATGTTTTAAAAATATATGAGACCGACTTTGGTATGGAGTTCTCCTTTTATGCCGACACCTTTATGACGGACGGGGTGCTTTATTCATATGATATGGAGAATTTAAACATGCTTGAATTTAATGATTACGGAAACTATAGCTGTGAGAAGAACGCTTCAGCTTCACTATTTGTTGAATTTTCAGGATCGGACACATTATTTTTTAATACTAACGAAGGTGAGATGAGTTGTCAGGATTTTATTCAAAGGATTGAATATGGAACATTCATCAAAGATCAATATAATAAAAAAATGGTCTGCCCCAATGAAGAGGTGCGATTTAAAATGTTTGGCGTTAACAATGTTGTTTGGGACTTTGGAAATGGTATCAAAAAAACCGGACGTTCAGTTCATCACCGATTCAGCGAAGAGGGTGAATATAATGTGCTTGCTTATGTTGACAATCGGTGCGGAGAAAAAGATACTTTGCAAACCAATGTCATTGTAATAGATGAATATGCTCCTTCTTCTGATTTTGATTTTTATGAATATGATATCTCCAATACATTTAAATTTTATACACCGGATGATGATCATGATAATTATGAGCGTCAGGAAAACACAAAATATATTTGGGTGTTTGATGAAACTGACACGATCAAAGGAAGAACTATTGTATATACCTTCCCTGCGGATACAGTTACCCTGACATATGATGTTGAATTAATCGTATCCAATGCGTGTGGATCTTCATCTTCAATAAAAACTGTTTGGGTAGAGTCACAAAACCCATGTACCATGTACAACTCGGTAGATTTCACCATCACAAAAGATTCGGACAAATGGAATCAGGTTGCTATACAAACTAATTTACCTGAATATAACAAAAATGTTTCATACGCTCTTTTCCTGGGAAATGGTGATACTGAATGGTCATATACAGATATTGCTAAGAAAATAAACTACTGTTATGAAAAAGAAGGCATATATCCTGTTTCCCTTATTTTGAAAGACTTTGATGATCTGTGCTTACATACACTGAGCAAAAAAGTTAACATTATTGATACACGTTGTAAGGCAGCGTTTGATTTTTATTTCACAAGCGATTTACAGGTTCATCTGATCAACCTCACCCCCAATATTACTTCGGTGGGATGGAATTTGGGTGATGGCGCAAGCCGTTATGGTGAAAATGTCACACATACATATGCAGAGAATGGAATTTATGAGGTGTGCATGCAAGCGAAAACAGAAACAGGTAGTTGTAATAGTTGTAAAACGCTGTATGTAGGGAATTTCTCCCAAGGATGTAATGTTTCTTTCTCAACAGATATAACGAATATGACTGCCACTTTTGATCCGGAAGTAATTTCTGAAGGAACTGTTAACCTGTTTTGGGATTTTGACAATGGAAAAACTTCAGCTTCTATTGCTCCTTCTGTTACTTATAGTAAGGAAGGTCAATACAATGTGTGTGTTACCATTCAAAACAACGAAGGTTGTCTGGCTCGTTATTGTGAAGAAATTACAATAGGTGACGTAAACTGTCAGGCTAATTTCGGCTTTTTTGTTGAACCGGAAAGAAAAGTTCGGTTTACGAACACCTCTTCTGGACAAATTGACGGCTACATGCTTGACTTTGGTGATAGCCGATCATCAAATGAAGTTGACACAACTTATCAGTATTCACGCACAGGAACATTTGATGTATGCCTGACTGTTTATAACAGCGAAAACAACTGCCAAGCAACACATTGCAAGAAAGTTACCATTGGTGACACATCAACAACTGCGTTGGTGGCTGACTTTTCTTACATACCAAAAACAGCTAACCCAAAAACTTATGCATTTAGTAGCAATTCAACAGGATCACCGACCAACTTTTACTGGACATTTGGTGATGGAAATATGCAAGAAGATTCAGGTTCCGTAACACACACATATAATAAAGCAGGAACATACCATACTTGTCTAACAGTCAATGATTTTGACGGAACAAATGCCGAAACAATGCAAACATCACAGAAATGCCATAATATTTCTGTGTCGCCTGACAGTATTATTTGTTCTTTAAATGCATCATTCAGCTATTTCGTAAATACAGCAGAACTAAAAGTCATATTCAGTAACAACTCCAGTGGAAATATTGAAAAATTCTTCTGGAATTTTGGCAATGGCAAGTCATCAAGCAGTCATAGTCCAAATGTCATTTATGATGCTCCGGGTTTCTATCTCGTCAGCCTGTCTGTGATGGATGAAAGTGGTTCATGTGTTGATTACACAGCACGTTTTATTCAGGTAGGATCAATTGATTGTTCAGCTGATTTCTCAACAACCTTTGGACCTGCAACCAATCAGGTGTCTTTCAAAGACTTGTCTGAAGGGAATATATTCAATAGTTACTGGGACTTTGGCAATGGGAACATCTCTATAAAAGAAAATCCTGTTCAATATTACGGCAGACCAGGAATATATCCTGTTCAACTTACTGTTTCTGACAACACAGGAACTTGTGTTGACAACAGGACCAAGCCCGTTCAGGTGGGTACTGTCAATTGCCATGCCTCTATTTCCGTTTATGTTGATTCATTGACAAATACAGCTTATTTCTCAAGCGATGTAATTGGTGATGCGACAGATTACTACTGGATCTTCGGTGATGGAAAAACATCTACTGTAGCCAATCCGGTACATATGTTCAAACGATCCGGATATTTCAATGTTTCATTAAGCACCTTTGATGAAAATTCAGGCTGTATGGCTTACGCCAAAAAATCGATTATGATAGGAGAACAGGGACTTTCTTGTCAATCTGATTTTGTTTATGTGGTGGGAGATAACAATTGGGTTGATTTCTATGACAAGTCAACAGGTAATATTATAAACCATCAGTGGCACTTTGGTGATACAGCAAGAAGTTTTGATCAAAATCCGACACATCAGTTCTCTACAGGATATCATAATGTTTGCCTTTTTGTAGAAAATCATGCCGGAATAGGAAATCTGAATTGTAAGTGGATAAAAGTTATTCCCGAAGAAGACACAAATAACTGTAAAGCAAATTTCAACCATACAGTAAGTGATCAAACAGCAAGTTTTGTCAATACATCATTCGGGAATTATCACAAATCAACATGGTACTTTGATGACAATACAATTTCGACAGATCATGACCCAATACACACCTATGATAGTATTGGATATTACAAAGTAAAACTGATTATTGAAGATACAGTTAACAATTGCAAAAACAGTTATGTAAAACTCGTTAATGCAGGGGCACTGGATACTTTAAAAGCTGCATTCACTGCTCAAGAATTAGAACAACAGCTGAAAGTAAGTGGTTATCCTGTAGATTTCGTTGGAATTGCACATGGTGATGCATCCAAATTACGATGGGAATTTGGTGATGGCACTGTTGACTCAACATCTACGACTCCGACCCATTACTATCAGGAGCCTGGAAATTACACAGCATGCCTGACTGTTTCTGATCCTATTACAGGAACATCTGACCAATACTGTGAACAAATTAAAGTGGGTTCAGAAAGTGGAATAAAACAGCTGCCGGAAGTAGCCGGGTCTATCGCCATCTACCCCAATCCGTTTATTGAATATACCACCATTGCATATGAGTTGGTAAATGACGGGCAGGTTTCTCTCGGAATTTACAATATCAATGGGGTGCTTATTAAAAACCTGATCAATACCTATAAGAATGCCGGTAAGCATAGCATTATCTTTAGTGGTGATAATATAGCATCCGGCGTTTATTACATCAAACTCGTTGTAAACGGACAAACAACAATTAATAAGCTGATTCGCTAT
>CAYSRH010000133.1:0-6164 GCA_964433245.1 uncultured Bacteroidales bacterium
GGATCCAGTCCCAAAAAAAGAAAAGCAAAACCCCACAGATAAAACGATTTTGTTATCATTATTATTTGGATACCGGTTTTAGTGTTGAATCATAAACATCTTTATCTTTAAGCACATATAAAGCTTTTTCAAGTTGCGGATCTGACATTAAAGTTGCTTCTATTGCTCCTTTTTCATAATAATAGCGTTTTACAATCTCTTCTTTCAATAATTGGCGAATTTGTTCCTGATGAATTTCAATATCATTTTTCTTATATTTTTGTATTTCTTCATCAAGTTTTTCCAGGGCATTCTCTAAATGGCTAAAAATATTTTCTTGTTTAGCACTAGAGATCAGGTCGTTATATTTTTTTTCTATTGCAGTAGAGTATTCATAATCTTTGTTTTCCAAAAACAAAACAAAATCTTCCCAAATTTCATCAGTGATATAAAAATCAGAAATGGCAGGAATACTGTCATGTGAATAATAAAAATTTGTAGCAAAGTCAAAAATAAGATAATTGGTATGCAGGCTAACAGAAATATCAGCCATTTGTTCAGCTTCTATGGAAATATCAGGTTTAATTCCACCACCATCATAAACTGTTCGACCTCCCCGGGTTTGAAATTCACTAATTAAAGAGTCCGGGATATTGTCATATTTACCTTTTAGATTTTTATGAGAAAAATCCAATGATTGGATACATCTGCCACTGGGGATATAATATTTGGCAGTGGTTATTTTTATTTGTGCATCATAGTTCAGCGGTCGGGTACTCTGCACCAAGCCTTTGCCAAATGTACGCTCTCCAACGATAACACCTCTGTCTAAGTCTTGCATACATCCGGCAACAATTTCTGAGGCAGAAGCAGAACTTCTATTCACCAGAACAACCAAAGGAAGGGTGTCGTTCAACACTTCTTTTGTTGTTTTGTATTGTTGATTGAATTGACTAATCTGCCCTTTGGTTTTCACAACCAATTCTCCTTTGGGAATAAAGACGTTGGCAATCTCTATGGCTTCGTCAAGCAGTCCCCCGGAATTATTTCTGAGATCAATGATTATAGATTTTACCTTGTGATTATCCTGAAGTTTTTTCAGCGTGGACCGTAATTCAGTCCCGGCATTCTGTGTGAATTTTGAGAGAAGTACATATGCAATGGTATCGTTCAGCATCTCTGCATATGAAATACTACTGATGCTGATTTCTTCTCTTACAATTTCAACTTCAAGCGTATCGAAAGAAACTGGTTTTACCAATGTTATCAACACTTTACTTTTTGGGGTACCTCTAAGCAGGTTGCTAACTTCTTTTATGTCTAATTCTGCAACAGATTCATTGTCTATTTTAATAATCATATCACCGGCTTTTAGTTCGGCTCTGTCAGCAGGAAATCCTTTGTAAGGTTCTGAAACGACAGCATATCCATTGGAGGATTTTCTGATCAGAGAACCAATGCCTCCGTATTGACCGGTGGTTAAAAAATCAAAATCTTTTTTTTCTTCGGAAGGAATGTAACTTGTATAAGGATCCAGTGTTTTAAGCATTCCTTTGATAGCTCCTTCAATCATCTCCTGAGGATCTGTATCATCAACATACCAATAATTGATTTCTTTAAAAGCAGAATGGAAAATATCAAGGTATCGTACGATCTGAAAGTCTCTTCTTGAAGAAAAACTAAGCAATGCAATGGTGACAATCAGAGCCGCTGCAGAGAGAAGCACTTTATACTTTTTACGCATGATATTCTGGTCAATTAGTCAATGTTCTTTAAAAGCTTGAATATTTCACTGTCCGTTGTTAAAATCAGACTGGTATTCTCTTTCAGTGATTTTTCCATACTTTCTAATGAGCGTAAAAAAGTGTAAAGGTCACGTGATGCATTGTTTTTATTGTAAGCTGATGCATAAATTTTAGTTGCTTCTGCATCTGCTCGTCCACGAATAATTTCTGCTTCACGAGCTGCTTCAGATTGTATTTCGGCTAAATCACGTTCTTTGTCTCCTTCAATTTTTTTTGCCTCGCCTTCCCCTTCGGAACGGAACAGGTCAGCGATTCGGTTACGTTCACTGATCATTCTGTCATAAACATTTTTCCTGACATCTTCTACGTAGTTGATTCTTTTGAACCGAAAATCAAGTATAATAATGCCTAAATCTGAGGTTCGCTCATTGGCTCTTTCAAGCACTTGTTTTTCAATTTTTTCGCGCCCGATAGAGATATCTTCCAGCACCTCAAATTCTTCCAAATATTTTTCAGAAACTTCCGGTGATCGATTGGTTGATCGAATCAAGTCAAGCAGTTCGTGGCTCGCTACGGCATTCCTGGTTTCACCATCCAAAATATCGTCTAACCTTGATTGTCCGGAACGCTCATCCCTTAATCGAATAAAAAATTGTAAAGGGTCGGTAATTTGCCACCTGGCGTATGTGTCAACATAAATAAACTTCTTGTCTTGCGTAGGCACCTGATTAGGATCCCCGTCCCATTTTAAGTAGCGCTTATCGAAAAATTGCACTTTTTGAATAATAGGTACCTTGAATTGCATGCCGGGATCTAATCGTGAGCCACCGACCGGCTTACCAAATTGTGTTACGATGGCTTGCTGGGTCTCATCCAAAATAAAAATCGAATTGAATCCAACGATGAGAAAAATGAATCCGAGAACAATGTATATGATTTGTTTTTTTGACATGGCTACTGTATTTTTTTAGGTTGAATTTTTTTATCGATATTGAGCAAAGGTAACACATTGGTTCCTTTTTCATCAACAATAATTTTGTTTTCTATATCGGGTAATATTCTCTCTACTGTTTCAAAGTAGAGGCGTTTCTTGGTCACCACAGGAGCCTTAATGTATTGGGCATATACCTGATTAAACCTTTCTGATTCTCCTTTTGCTCTGTTTACCCTGCTTAAAGCATAGGCTTCTGCCAATTCAATCGTTTCTTTGGCTTCACCACGTGCACGTGGAATTACCCTGTTGTATTCGGATTCAGCTTGATTGATCAGTGTTTCCCGTTCCTGTTGTGCCTGGTTTACAGCATTAAAAGAGGGCTTTACCGGTTCAGGAGGATTTACATCCTGCAGTACAACCTGATCGATGCGAATACCATTTTCATATTCTTCGCACATTTGCTGCAATAATTCTTCTACATTGGAAGCAACTTCCTGTCTTCCTATTGTCAACACTTCATTAACTGTTCTGTCACCTACGATTTTTCTTACAGAAGCTTCAGACATGTCACGCAATGCATCTTCTGCATTACGAACTTTAAACAGGTAATGAAATGAATTGATAATTCTGTATTGTACGACCCATTCCACATCGGCGAGGTTTAAATCACCGGTTAACATAAGTGATTCATCAGCGAAATTTTCTTTGGAATAGCTTGTGCGCGTACCGGCTGATACCGTACGAAAGCCAAATTCCTGTTTGAGTTGTCGTTGAACAGGTATTTTGTACATTTTTTCGATGCCAAAAGGCATAATGAAATTCAAACCGGGAAGTAGTGTTCTGTTATATTTTCCAAGCAATATAACAACACCCTCTTCTTCGGGATCAATTGTTTTTACAGAAGTGAATACTACGCCGGCAAGCAGAACGATGAGAATAACCTTTTTAACGTTCTTTTTGAGCAGGTTGACATAGTAATCCAGTTGTTCCTGAGAATTTTCCATACGAATTGTATTTTTTTAGTTTATCTATAAAGGTCAAAGATAAGAAAACTTTGTCAAGTAAAAAACACAAACAGGGGAATTACAAACAAGGAGAATATTGTCGTAATTCTTTGGCGTGTATTTTTGCTTCCGGATCAAGTTGAGATAAAAAATGCCAAAATCCGGAACCATGATTTTTTTCCTTAATATGAGCGAGTTCATGCAGGATAATATAATCAATAAGATGAGAAGGCAAACGCATTAGTTGCAGGTTCAGATTTATTTTATTGCTTCGTGTACAGCTCCCCCATACGGTTTTATTGTTCCTTATTGTCAGACCCGTGTATGAAAGTTGATGAAGAGATGACAAGCAGGAAAGGCGTTTCGGAAGGTATGTTGTTGCTTCTTTTTTTAATATTTGGTTGATGTGGTGTTTTAAAATAAATTGAGTTTCTTCAGAATGAATTGAATTCCCTTGTTGCAGGGAAATAATCCATTGATCGCCGTTTTTTAAAACTTTTGTAGCTTCCTCAGAACCATTTGTTATGTGTATGGAGGAATAAGGTGTGATGTAATGACTTTTATAATTGATCAAATTTTTAACAGGGCAGTTTTTTTTTAGTTTTTTCAGAATAAGCGTAATTTTTTCTTCATTGCCCCTGATAAAGAACTTTGCCTCTTTATAACTATGATAGAAAGGGATGACAAGTTCAGCATTTCCACAACGGTTAATTTTAAGTAAGTAACGTTTCGCCCGTTTGCTTTTGCGAATAAGTAAAGAATGATTGGATGTCGGAAGCCAGAAAATCATTTTCCTTTGATTATATTTGCACTTTGCAAAAAAAGATTTCTCATGGTATATTTGTTACATATTGAAACTTCCGGAAAAATTTGTTCCGTATCTTTATCTGAAAAAGAGAAATTACTTTCTGTAAAAGAAGATGATGCCGCTTATTCTCATGCCACAAAATTAGCAATTTTTATTGAAAGTATTTTAAAAGAAAATGGCATGCAGGTCAAAGATCTTTCTGCAGTTTCCGTGAGTTGTGGTCCTGGATCATATACAGGCTTACGAATAGGATCAAGCCTTGCCAAAGGATTGTGTTATGGGATGCCACATATTAAGTTGTTGGCTATTCCTACCCTGGAAATTATCACAAATGCTTTCCTGTCTGAATTTAGTTCTCCCGAAGCAACACGCTTTTGCCCTATGATTGATGCCCGGAGGATGGAAGTTTATACGGCTCTTTTTGATGGGAAGGCAAATCAGATTATGCCCACATGTGCTATGATCATTGATGAAAATTCATTTCAGGATGTTTTACAGGAACATAAAGTAGCTTTTTTTGGTGATGGAGCAAAAAAATGCAATGAAGTCATCAATCATCCCAATGCAATTTTTTATGATATCAAATACGCATCAGCAGATATGATCAAGTTATCTTTCAAGGCACATAAAGAAAAAAAGTTTGTGGATGTAGCCTATTTTGAACCTTTTTATTTAAAAGATTTTATTGCAGGTAAAGCAGGAAAAACAGCCTTGCAGAAGTTATTAAAATAAAAAAAACAAAATTATTGATATATTTACAAACGAAACAGTTTTACCTGAAAAAAACAGAAAAACAATACAAACGAATCTTATGGCAAATACTTCAGATTTTAAAAATGGCATGTGCATAGAGTTTAAGAACGATCTTTATCAGATAGTTAATTTTCAACATGTAAAACCGGGGAAAGGATCGGCTTTTGTGCGAACAAAATTAAAAAATGTTAAAACAGGGAAAGTTCTGGACAATACATTTAATGCAGGAGAAAAAGTGGATTTGGCAAGGGTTGAGCGACGTCCTTATCAGTTCCTTTATAAAGATGACCTGGGATATAACTTTATGCACCAGCAAACATATGAACAAATTCCTATAGAAGAAAATATGATTGAAGGATCTCAATTTCTGAAAGAAGAACAGGAAGTAGAAGTTGTGGTGCATGCTGACAATGAAACAATTCTGAGTTGCGAATTACCTCCTTTTGTGGAAATGGAAATAACCTATACAGAGCCCGGGGTAAAAGGTGATACAGCGACCAACACATTAAAATCAGCAACAATTGAAACCGGAGCAGAAGTCATGGTACCCCTTTTTATTAATACAGGCGACCGGATTAAAATTGATACACGTACCGGAGCTTATTCAGAACGGGTTAAATAACAAGTCATTTTTTTATTCCGCTTTTTTAGAAAAATAGTTTTTATCTTGCACATTAATGATGTATTTTAGTGTGATTAATTAAAAAATTGTGGATTCATTAAAACGAGGATATGGCGAAAACATCCAAGAGACTGGAACTTTGCACATTCAAGTTAAATACTTTATTGCATGTTACAAAAGCCATTAATGAACACCATTCCATTGATGATTTAGTAGCGAGATATAATGATATATTAAAGGATGATCTGAACATAGGAAAGGTTGTTATCTATAAATTATCAGGAAATATATGGGAACGTATTCTGATCTCCGGTTATGA
>CAYSRH010000134.1:0-6142 GCA_964433245.1 uncultured Bacteroidales bacterium
GGCTTCTTCGGAAGATAACACAACAGGATGCTTCAGGTAATATTTTTGATTTGCGACGCTATACGTATGATAATACCGGAAGACTTATAAAAGAATTATACAGGCGCAGATCAAATCAGGAATTTTCTGTCAGACAATATACCTATGATGATCGCGGAATTTGTGTAGAGGAAGAAAGTTATTATGCATCATATGATTATAGGGTATTGTTTAAATACAAATATGAGTTTTATTAAGTTTTTTTAATCGGGCTTATTTTTTTATTTTATTGTGTGCTTTGACAATACCTTTGATTACTGAGGATGAAAATCCATTATTTTCCATTTCATTGATGGCAGTGATTGTAATGCCCCCGGGGGTGGTCACTTTGTCAATTTCTTCCTCAGGATGTACTCCACTATCTTCTAATAAAGAGCAGGAACCAAGAACAATCTGAAGAGCCATTTCTTTTGCCTGTTGAGCCGTGAACCCGATTTCCACTGCACCGGTCATAATCGCACGGATAAAACGTAAACCAAAGGCGGTTCCACAACCGGCAATTACAGTTCCTGCTCCCATCATTTTTTCTTCTACAACCAGTGTTTTGCCTAACAGATTAAATAACTCCTGTGTTTTCAGCATTTGTTTCTTTGATGCGTTGGGGCTTGACAGACATGTCATGGATTGTCGTACCCTGATGCCGGTATTCGGCATTGCTAAAATGACAGGGGTATTTTGTCCGATAATCTGAACTATGTCATCACTGCTGATGCCGGCAGCAACTGATATAAGGATATTGTCGTTGCCCAGATGGTTTTTTATATCGGTCAATACCTGATGCATATGAAAAGGTTTGACACAGATAATGATCAGTTCATTATCATTGACAGCTTCGGATAGAGAGTCAGCAACATGAATGCCCAGAGGAAGCATTGCTTTTTTTGCTTTTTCTTCTTTGTCATAAATGGTGATATCCTCAGGATTGAAAGGAGCGGAATTTAACAATCCATTGACGATAGCACTTCCGATATTGCCTGCTCCTATAATTGTAATGCCTTTGAATAACATATCTTCTTTTTTTATAATGATAAACCCTTGATGTAAAAATAAGAAATTGAAGGCATATAATGATAAAGATATTTTAATTTATGGATTTTTGAGAAGCATATCGCATGGTTTTTTCATAGAGCTTCCCGGTGTAATCCTTTTTATTTGTCGGTGATATCGTGCTATTATGAAAAATGGGAATAAATATTCCCCGGTATTTTTTTACCTGGTCAATTATATTTTTTGCTATCCTATAGGCTTCTTCTATGTTCTGAATTTGAAGATGATTTGTAAAGGTGTTATCCATCATACAGGTAGGGAATATCGTGATATGCAATGTTTTTTCCTGTCTGAGGTCATAAAAAGGGAAAGGATGACAAATGCCCGCCCGGAATCCCGGTGCATCATGAAAACACATTGAGTAATCTTTCTGGATCCCGGCTTCTTCCATAAACCGGTAACTCTCCTGGAGATTGATCCGAAGATAATGATTCCTGTTACTGGTGATGGATGTATGACAAATTTCTTCTAATCTCCTGCGTTCTTTCTTAATAAGTTTTTCTTGGAAGGCTGCCCTGTATGAAGTGTGTAGTCCTACCGGATGTTTTTCAAGGAGCTTTTGAATAAGTTGAATGTATGCTTTATTTTTATAGGAAAGGCTTTTATCATATGTTCCGTAGTTACCTACAGAGAGGAAGTAGCGTGTTGTTGTTTCATATTGGGCATCCATTTTACCAATCGAATCATATGTGTTGTAAGGATCTTTGAAGTTTTTAGACCCGCTTTTCAATAAACTACTGCATTGTGTGAAGTTTCCCTTTGCCATATTTTTTATCAGACTTGAGGAATATCGCCACAAAGGTTTGTGTTGAATAGCATAAGGGATATCTATGTCGATTGTGGGTTCAAATTTGTATTCTCCCGGGGTGCAGGACCGAATAGCAGGTGCTTTTTCTGAAATTGCATTGCGAAGAAGCCCTGCATATAAGTTAACAATAGGTATGTGCAAAAAGTTGTTTTGATAAGCAAAGCTGTTAATTCCCCGGAAGCGACCGTGCTCATCTGATTCTCTATAAGTATATTCTTCATAACGGGAGAGCATATAGAAGCATGCAGAGAATAGATCAAAAGAGAAAGTGTTTTGTGTTCCCTTTTTTGCGTAAAAAAGCATGGGGATATCCTTATCCCAAACAATATCAGGAGTGAATTCCCTTATATTGTTTTCAGAGAGAAACCCTGATTTGGGGATGCAAAGTTCATTCTTTACTTTATTGTTGCTGTAGTATATACATACTGCGTCAGTTTGCATGTCTTGTTTATTTGAAATAATCCGGTAGGGCAATTGAAGAAGTGTCTCAAAGAGAACTTTTAGGGTATATTGAAGTCTGGGCGTTATATGTTGGACATAAATATTAATCATGCAGATATGGATCATAAATATTATATAATAATTCTTCCTGATTTTCCCAGCAAAGTTCAGTAGCTGCTTTTTTTATGTTGTGTTTCCATATGTTGTATTGTTTCTGATTTTCATATATTTCATTAATTTTTTTTGCAATATGTCCCGGATCATGGTTGTCTATAAAATCCCCTATGTTATAGTGAGTTATAATTTTTTCAATTTCAGTAAGTCTGGATGCTAATATAGGTACTCCTGCCTGAATATAGTCGAAAATTTTATTGGGAAGGCTATATTGATAGTTTAAATTTGTGTTTTTATCAAGACTGACACCAAGAAAGGCTTTGGCTGTTATTTTCATAAGTTCCTGGTAATTCTTTTTTCCAAGAAGAATAACTTTTTTTTCGAGGTTTTTTTGAACAACTTTTTTTTCTAATACAGGAAGTACATCGCCCCCACCCACAATAATTAATTTCAAATGTTTAATATAACAAAAGGCATCAACTAGTTCTTCTGCTCCTCTGTTGATATTAATTCCTGCTCCTTGAAGTATGACATATGGGATGAAGTCTTTTAATGAAGCATCCAATTGTATTGATTCCTTTGAAAAATCATGCCATACGGGAGAAACATTACGAATAACAGCAATTTTCTTATTGTATTTTTTACTGTATATGTTTGCAATACTTTGATTCACAGTGTAAATTTTATTCAATTTAGGGAATATATTCTCCTCTATAGCAGTCCATATTTTCTTTACCATGGGTCTGTTATGCAATTCCGGGACTTCGGTGAAATATTCGTGTGAATCGTAAACCAATTTTTTTCTGCGGATTTTTACTGCACAATGGCTTCCCGGTAAGGTATCCAAATCATTAGCTACCACGAGGTCAAATCGTGAAAACAGCAAGTAGAAGAAAAGACGTAGATTAAATGTTGCGTAAAACAAAGCCCCTTTGTTAAAGGGTAGGGAAAAACGAACAGTTTGATATGGACGTTCTATCGGGAGGCTGTTTTTTAGTTTTCGTCCAACCAGCGTAATTTCGGTGTTTTTTTTTAACAAAGAAGTGATTACTTTGTGCACGCGTTGATCGGTAGATAAATCATTGGTGACAGCAAAAATAATTCTTGTTTTCTTATGGTGACCGGTTTTACTGTTTTTTTGCATTTATTCTGAAATCGTTGAAAACTTTTTTGATCAAATATAGAAACAACTTGTATTTTTACGGGTAAATATAGAAAAAAAGAATGGCTTATCTTATTGAAAATATCTCTTTAAAGTCTTATAATACATTTGGCATTGATGTGAAAGCCCGATATTTGGTACGCTTTGTTTCCTCCCGGCAGATATCGGATTTTCTTCAGAAAAAACACCTGGCAAATTATCCCCGCCTGGTGCTTGGTGGTGGCAGCAATGTGCTTTTTACCAAAGATTATGAAGGGGCGGTTTTGTGTCCTGATATCAAGGGTATTGAAACAGAGGAAGAATCCCCGGATGATATACTTTTAAAGGTTGGGGCAGGAGAGGTCTGGGATGATCTGGTTGCTTTTACTACACAAAAGGGATATGCCGGACTTGAAAATTTGTCGGATATCCCCGGGCTTGTTGGGGCTTCACCTGTTCAGAATATTGGTGCTTATGGAGTAGAGGTAAAGGATTATATCGAAAAAGTAAGGTATATTGACCTAACAACACATGAGGTGAAGAGCCTGGATTGTGATGCATGTAAATTTTCTTATCGGGATAGCATTTTTAAGCAATCATTGAAAGGCAAAACCATTATTACACATGTGTATTTTTCATTGAAGAAAGATACGAAGGCTATCAATATCTCATATGCTGCTGTAGCTGAGAATTTATCAGCTTGTGAAGACCCGTCAATTCAGGATGTCCGCGATTGTGTGATAAAAATCCGCGGAGAGAAATTACCTGATATTGATAAGTTTGGAAATGCCGGAAGTTTTTTCAAAAACCCACAAGTTTGTGAAAGAGATTATCAATTGATAAAAGAAAGACATCCTGAAGTGCCGGCTTATCTTCAGCATGACGGGTCATATAAGCTGAGTGCTGCCTGGTTGATAGAAAAGGCAGGGTGGAAAGGCAGGCGAAAAGGACAGGTTGCCTGTTATGAAAGACAGCCTCTGGTACTTGTGAATATGGGGAAAGCCAAAGGAAAAGATATCTATGATTTTTCCCGTGAAATTATAGATTCTGTGCAAAATAAGTTTTCTGTTACCCTGTCCACAGAGGTCAATATCTTGTAATTTTTAAAAATGATATGTATGACTACGCATGATGGATTATCTGCTATTTTAAAAGCTGCTATTGATTCTGTAAATCCTTATAGATCAGTTAAAAATGCATTACAATCTTGTCTTCCGGAAATTTTGACCGCAAAGAATATATATGTTGTTGGATGTGGAAAAGCTGTTGTTCCTATGGCATTGGCAGTCGAAGATAGTTTACAGGAGACGGACAGGCAAGGGCTTGTTGTGACAAAATACGGGCATCTTGCGAATAGAAAGCCGGAATGTATTGAAATTCGTGAAGCCAATCATCCTGTGCCGGATGTGGCCGGCGTAGAAGCCTCCAAAGATATTCTGACATTGTTAAGAAAAGCAGATAAGGATGATGTTGTGATTGCACTGGTCTCGGGTGGGGGATCAGCATTATGGGTGCAGCCACCACCTGAAATTTCATTTGAGGATAAAATGCGTGTTTCTGAACTTTTACTGCAAAGCGGGGCATCAATTGGAGAAATTAACACCATTCGGAAACACTTGTCTTTGATAAAAGGAGGACATGCAGCTACGCAGGCATTTCCGGCAAAAGTATTTGCATTTATCATTTCGGATGTTGTGGGTGATTATCTTGATGTTATTGCATCAGGACCTTTCGTGGCTGATTCTTCAACTTTTCAACAGGCAAATGAAATTATTGCTGCTTATGATTTGGAAAAGAGGATGCCCCAAACTGTGTTGCGTTACATAGAAAAAGGTGTGGTGGGAATTATACAGGACACGCCCAAAGCAGGTGACGATGTTTTCCGGAATGTAGATAATCAAATTTGCAGCTCCAATGCAATTGCTGTTGAGGCTGCAAAAAAAACAGCCCAAAGTTTAGGTTTTCATGTTGTCTCCTGGGATGGACCTTTGGTTGGAGAGGCTTCTTTGGCAGCACATTCTTTTGTTGAAAAATTATTGTCTTTGCAAGATCAGTGTCCTGTTTGCCTCGTTGCAGGGGGAGAAACAACAGTTACCCTGGGAAAAGCAAAAGGAAAGGGAGGAAGAAATCAGGAATTTGCATTGTCTGCCGCGAGGTATTGTCAGGGGCATCCTGTATTGGTGGCAAGCCTCGGAACAGATGGAAATGATGGTCCAACGGATGCCGCCGGGGGATATATAGATGGAAACACCCTGGAGCTAATCAGGAAAAAAGGATATGACATAGAAAAAGAACTCAAAAATCACAATGCATACCCAGTATTACAGTCTCTTAACCAGCTCATTATGACAGGTCCTACCAATACAAATGTTGCAGATATTCAGATTGGATTGTATCTTTAACTTTTTTATTTGACTATGTATCAATGTTGGCGTACTTTGCGTGTTTCTCAATGAAATCCCTTCGTGGTGGAACATCATCACCCATAAGCATGGCAAATATTCTATCCGCCTCAGCGGCACTGTCGATTGTTACTTGCCGTAATTTTCTGA
>CAYSRH010000135.1:0-6111 GCA_964433245.1 uncultured Bacteroidales bacterium
ATTTTAGGAGGGTTCTGAAAATTAATTTTGTTGTTTGTTACACCTGTTTTTGTTATTTTTGTTCATTCAAAAGATATCTACCCAAAAGATGATGTTTTTATGTTTGTTTAATATGCCACTAAAATAATAGATATCAATGGGACAATCAAGCTATCTTTTGTCTTTTTTTATTGTAAATTGCTCAATTTAGGTTATATATTATGTTATTTTAGTCATTAAAGAAAATCAGTGAAAGTATGAAAGCATTTGTTTTTCCCGGACAGGGAGCTCAGTTTCAAGGTATGGGCAAGGATTTGTATGAATCGTCTGAACTGGTTCGTAACATGTTTCAGCAAGCCAATGAAATACTGGGATTTGATATCACAAAGATCATGTTCGAGGGAACGGAAGATGAATTAAAACAAACCAAAGTAACACAACCTGCTGTTTATTTGTATTCACTCGCCCTGGCTCGTGTAAATAAAATACAACCTGAAATGGTGGCAGGACATTCGTTGGGAGAACTTTCTGCCTTAGCAGCGGCAGGTGTATATTCATTTGAAGATGGATTAAACCTTGTTGCAAAACGTTCATCTGCTATGCAGGTGGCATGTGAGCAAAATCCGGGAAGTATGGCTGCAATCATCGGATTGGATGATGCTATTGTCGAATCGGTTTGCAAGACGATTGATGAGCTTGTGATACCTGCCAATTATAATTGTCCCGGGCAGATCGTTATTTCAGGAAGCAGTAAGGGCGTGGATGAAGCAATTCCGAAATTACAGGAAGCCGGTGCTAAAAGAGCGATGAAACTAATTGTTGGCGGAGCTTTTCACTCACCTCTCATGGAGAGTGCCCGACAGCAATTGGAAGATGCTATTTCTACAACACAATTCAATGAACCGGCATGCCCTGTATATCAAAATCTGGATGCTAAGTCTTCTACATCTGCGAAGGAGATTAAGGGAAAATTGGCGAGGCAAATGACCAACCCGGTACGTTGGACACAAAGTGTGGAAAATATGCTGGATGATGGAGCGACATCATTTTTTGAAGTCGGACCGGGAAAAGTCTTGCAGGGACTTATCAGGAAGGTGAGCAGGGAAGTCGAAGCAGCAAGCCTTTAATGGCTTGAATAGTCAGAAAAAAATATTGAGCTAATAATCATGGACAGATCATTATGAAGGTTTTAAAATTCGGAGGAACTTCTCTTGCTGACGCCGGGGTGATCTTATCAGTAAAAGATATAGTAGAAGCCCGTCCTGCAGATACCATTGTGGTGGTGTCTGCTTTTGGAGGTGTAACAAATCAGTTGCTTCAGGCTGTCAGCCTTGCTGTTTCGCGTAATGAAGCATACAAAAAGGAAATCGCTGAACTGAAGACCCGGCATGAAAAGATCATCCGTGAAGTGATCAATAAATCCCGGGTGGATGCCGTCCTGTCAGAAGTGAAAAAATTATTGAAGGAGCTGGAAGATATATTGGGGGGCGTGTTTTTGCTCCGCGATATTTCTTTGAAGTCACTGGATTATCTCCTTAGTTTTGGAGAACGTATATCTGCGTTTGTCCTCAGCGAAGTAATCCCGGACAGCTATTATCTGGATTCCCGTCAATTTATTCGTACAGACAGTTGTTTTGGAAATGCCCGGGTTGATATGAAAACAACAGAATCATTAATAAAAACAAAGTTCTCTGATCGAAATCAATATACAATATGCCCCGGGTTTATTGCCTCCAATGAAAAGGGAGAAAGCACAACGCTGGGGCGGGGTGGCTCCGATTATACTGCTTCGATTATTGCATCCTGTTTGCAGGCAACAGGTTTAGAGATATGGACAGATGTCGATGGTTTTATGACTGCGGACCCGAAAAAAGTAAAGGAAGCATACGCTGTAGATTCTTTGACTTATCCGGAGGCTATGGAATTATCTCATTTTGGGGCAAAAGTTGTTTATACGCCTACGATATTGCCTGTGTACCAGAAAAATATTCCTGTCTGGATTAAAAACACACTGAATCCTTCGGCGCAGGGAACTCTGATCAGCACATCAAAGGACAGTAAAACCAAAACACTCATCAAAGGAATCTCATCAATAGATCATGTTGTGTTGCTTACAATGCAGGGACCGGGAATGGCAGGTGTTTCAGGTGTTTCTGCCAGACTTTTCAGTGCATTGGCAAGGGTAGAGGTGAATATTGTTTTGATCACGCAGGCTTCTTCGGAGTATTCCATAACATTTGCAATTGCTCCCAATGAACAGGAAAAAGCAAAAGCAATTATAGAATTAGAGTTTGTTGGTGAAATGTCTCGTGGAGATATCCGCCTTCTGTCTGAAGAAGACCTTAGTATTATTGCTATTGTGGGGGATCAGATGAAAAATAAGCCGGGTATTTCTGCTAACCTTTTCAGATCCCTCGGAATCAATGGAATTAATATAGTTGCTATTGCACAAGGATCTTCGGAACGAAATGTATCAGTGGTTGTTCATCATAACGACCTGAAAAAATCGCTGAATGTAATTCATGAAGGATTTTTTCTCTCTGAAACAAAAGAACTGCATCTCTATATTTGTGGATTGGGTGGTGTTGGAAAACAACTGATATCACAACTTGCAAATCAAAAAAATGAGTTGGAAAAACAACATAGGCTGAAGATCAATCTGATGGGAGTGGCCAGATCAAAAAAAATGTTGGTGGACCCCCGGGGTATTGATTTTAATTCTTGTGAATCTGATCTGGAAAGAAAAGGAGAACCCACATCCATACCCGAGTTCATTAGCAAGATAACAACGCTTAATTTGCGAAACAGTATTTTCATTGATTGTACGGCCGATGAAGAAGTTGCAAATATGTATCAGGATGTGCTTGATCAATATGTGTCTGTTGTGACGGCGAATAAAATTGCCTGTTCTTCTGCATATAAAGTGTATGCTAATCTTATAAAAACAGCAAGAGAAAATGGTGTGCGTTTTATGTATGAGACGAATGTGGGAGCCGGACTTCCAATTATAAAAACGTTTGATGACTTAACAAATAGCGGAGACAAAATCATTCGGATTGAAGCTGTATTGTCGGGAACGATGAATTATATTTTTAATATTGCAGGCCCCGGCGTAACGCTTTCTGATGCAATTAAAAAAGCAAAAGAACTCGGTTTTTCAGAGCCTGATCCCCGTGTTGATCTGAGTGGTGTTGATGTGGCACGAAAAATCCTGATCCTGGCAAGACAAGCCGGATGTCAGTTGGAATTGGATGATGTAAAGGTGCAGCCGTTTTTGCCGGATACATGTTTTAAAGGTTCTTTGGATGATTTTTGGAAACAACTTGAAGCATTGAATGATGTATTTGAAAAGGAACGGCAGGAGATAGCGAAAGATGGAAAAAAGTGGCGTTTGGTGGCCTTATTATCTGAAGGAAGGGCTGAAGTAAAAAGAGTAGCTGTGGATCAGGAACATCCGGCATATTATCTTGAAGGAAGTAACAATATTATTTTGATAACAACGGAACGCTATAAGAATGATCCGATGGTGATCAAAGGATACGGTGCAGGTGCTGATGTGACAGCAGCCGGAGTTTTTGGTGACATCATCAGGGTGGCTAATATTTAAAGAATATATGATTGAAGCAGTAATTTTTGATATGGATGGCTTGCTGATTGATTCAGAACCTTATTGGCAAGCAGTAGAACATGAAGTTTTTGCCGGGCTGGGTATCGAAATAACGCCGGAGATGCATGTTGAAACCTATGGACTTGGATTGAATGAGGTGATCAAACACTGGTACAGGTACAAGCCCTGGAATGGAGTGTCTGAGAAGGAAATTAAGGAGACAATAGTGAAAAAAGTTACTGATTCTATAAAAAAAGATGGGGAAGCGCTCCCGGGAACAGAACAACTGATCTCTTTTTTTAAGAAACAGAATATCCCGCTTGCATTGGCATCAGCATCACCGGTATCCATGATAGAGGCTGTGATTGAGAAATTGGCATTGCAGAATGTTTTTCAACTTGTTCATTCATGTGAAAATGAGCAGTACGAAAAACCACATCCGGCAGTTTACTTATCAGTTGCAGGACATTTTGATGTTGCCCCGGCACGTTGTCTGGTGTTTGAGGATTCTTTGGTTGGATTGATTGCAGCCAAAGCGGCACGGATGCAAGTGGTGGCTGTACCTGATAAAAAGTATTATCAGGATCCGCGGTTTTCTCTCGCGGATATAAAACTCCGGTCACTGACTGAGTTTTCTCAGAAGGATTGGATGCAATTTAATAATGTAGAAACAGACTATGTCTGAGATTAATATTGAGACACATACGCAGCTATGATTAAAATGTGTGCCAAATCGAAAACATGGTCGTAAATTTATACATATGAACAGACTATGTCTGAGATTAATATTGAGACACATACGCAGCTATGATTAAGAATGTGTACCCAATCGAAAGCATGGTCGTAAATTTTAAACAAATGAACAGAATAGAGCAAGATACAATACAGTACTTTTCCACCAATTTACAGGCACAACCCTTTACTTTTAGTCAGGCTCTTCTGAAAGGGCTGGCACCTGACCGCGGATTGTTTATGCCTGAGAGAATACCTACATTGTCTCCCGAAGAGATTGAGTCAATGATCTCAATGGAGTATTATGAGATTGCAACACTTATAGGAAGTAAGTTTTTGCAAGGTGAACTTTCAGAAGGACAGTTGTTGTCAATTGCAAAAGATGCGTATAATTTTCCGGTGCCCCTGGAAAAAGTGTTTGACCGGAATTATATTCTTCGTCTGGACCAGGGTCCTTCAGCGTCATTTAAGGATTTTGCCGCCAGAATGATGGGACGATTAATGCAACATTTTCTTGAAAAGGAAAACAGAGAGATAACGATACTGACCGCTACATCCGGAGATACAGGAAGTGCTGTGGCAAATGCCTTCTATGGGCTTGACAACATTAAAGTCATTATTTTGTTTCCTGTGAATGAAGTGTCGGACCGTCAGCGAAAACAGATGACGACACTTAAGAAAAATATTTCAGTATTGGCTGTAGATGGAAAATTTGATGATTGTCAGGCATTGGTGAAAAAAGCCTTTTCTGACCCGAAACTGGCACATCTTGGGCTTTCTTCAGCTAATTCTATCAACATTGGCAGATTGATACCGCAGTCTATGTTCTATTTTTATGCTTACTCAAGATTGGCTTCAGGGTTGGATGATGAAGTTGTTTTTTCTGTACCAAGCGGAAATTTTGGAAATTTAATGGGTGGGCTGATTGCGAAAAATATGGGACTGCCTGTTGCCCGGTTTGTAATTAGCACCAATGAAAATGATGAAGTGCCGGTCTTTTTCCGTGATCATATCTATAAGGTCATCTCTCCTTCAAAAAATTGCATATCAAGTGCAATGAATGTCGGACATCCAAGTAATATGGCCAGAATTATTAATTTGTATGGTGGACAGATGAACGAAAAAGGAGAGATATTGAAAGAACCTGACCTTGGAAAGATGAAAGAGGATATGTGGGCTGTTGCTGTTGATGATGGAACAACGAGAGAAACAATAAAAAAAATATGGGAAACTTACCAGGTGATGTTAGAACCGCATGGGGCTGTTGCCTGGAAAGGCTTAAATGCATACTTTGATGCAGAAGGCTACAAAAAAGATCAGCTGTCAATTTCGCTTGAAACAGCTCATCCGGCAAAATTCCCGGAAGAAATTTATGAGATGATAGGTATTGATCCGGAACTTCCCGACAGCCTTGTTGGATTGGATGATAAGGAGGAGATGTTGACCCGCTTGTCAGTACAATATGAAGAATTTAAACAGTTCCTGCTTTATTTTTAATAAGCAGAGAACAGACCTTTTCCTTGTCTTAGTATTTCCGGTTCGCTGTTGGTTAGATCTACGACAGTTGAAGGAGTATTTCCTCCATACCCGCCATCAATAACAACATCTACAATGCCTTCATATTTTTCATGAATGAGTTCAGGATCTGTTGTGTACTCCAATAAATCATCTTCATCGTGGATGGAAGTGGTCATAATTGGATTTCCCAATCTTTTGACAATTTCAGAGATGATGTTGTTGTCAGGAATTCGAATCCCAACTGTTTTTTTACGACTTAAAAATAATTTAGGAGC
>CAYSRH010000136.1:0-6093 GCA_964433245.1 uncultured Bacteroidales bacterium
ATTTTGATATTAATCTTGTCTGTTACATCGAAAGATGATTCTTTTCGTATATTTTGTATGCGATTGACAAGCTCACGGGCAATGCCTTCTTGTTGCAACGCTTCAGTAATTGTAATGTCAAGGGCAACAGTTATTTTTCCTTCGTTTAAAACTAACCATCCGGGAATGTCCTGGTTAATTATTTCAACATCGTCTAAGATTATTTCGTAAGAATCTCCGTCAATAGTAAACAGAAATCTCCCCTCTTTTTCTATTTGTGCGATTTCTTTCTGTGACATATTATTGATGAGTCCCGCAAGTTCTTTCATTTTTTTCCCGTAACGGGGACCTAATTTCTTAAAGTCGGGCTTGATCTTTTTCACCAAAATTCCGGTTGTGTCCGAAACATATTCTATTTCTTTAACGTTTACTTCGTTTAATATTAAGTCTTTTACAGCATCAAGTTGTGCTTTGAATTGCTTATCAGGTAAGGGGATCATAATCTTACCCAGGGGTTGCCTTACTTTGATGCTTACTTTTCTCCGAAGCGACAGGATCATTGAACAAATTTGTTGTGCAATTGCCATTTGATCTTCCAGTTGATTGTCAATACTGGCATCATTATATGTTGGAAAATTTTCGAGATGGACACTTGATGTTGTTTCGGTGATGTGCAAATCCCGAAAAAGTTTGTCCATATAAAAAGGTGCTATGGGTGAACTTAATAAGGAAACAACTTTAAGGCATGTAAACAAGGTTTGATAAGCAGCCAGTTTATCCTGGTTGTACTCTCCCCCCCAGTATCTTTTGCGGTTGAGCCTTACATACCAGTTGCTGAGGTTTTCTGTGACAAAGTGTTGTATGGCTCGTCCGGCTTTGGTTGGCTCATACTGTTCATAATGTGTTTCCACTTCTTTAATCAGCGAATTGAGAAGACTCATGATCCACCGGTCAATTTCAGGTCTTTCTTCTACCGGAACCTCAGCTTCATCTCCTGTGAAACCGTCAATGTTGGCATAGAGGGAAAAGAATGCATAGGTGTTGTATAGTGTTCCGAAAAACTTACGTTTTACTTCATCAACCCCTTCAACATCAAATTTCAGGTTGTCCCAGGGAGCTGCATTGGTGATCATATACCAGCGAAGCGGATCAGGTCCGTAACGGTCCATTGTTTGAAAAGGGTCAACGGCATTTCCCAGCCTTTTTGACATTTTGTTGCCTTTCTTGTCTAACACCAGCCCGTTTGAAATGATATTTTTAAAAGCAACATTATCAAAAAGCATGCCGGCAATTGCATGGAGTGTAAAAAACCAGCCGCGGGTTTGGTCAACTCCTTCAGCAATGAAATCGGCAGGAAATTTTTTTTCAAAAACATCTGTGTTTTCAAAAGGGTAATGTAGTTGTGCGTACGGCATCGACCCTGAATCAAACCATACATCAATGAGGTCTGCCTCCCGTATCATTTTCTTTCCTTTTTCTGATACAAGAATGATTTCATCAACATGGGGTCTGTGTAAATCAAATGATGTATAATTTTCTTTTGAAAAATCGTTCGGAGAGAAATGCTCCAATGGGTTATTTTTCATGAATCCTGCAGCAACAGACTTGCTGATTTCTTCTTTTAATTCAGCAACGGAACCAATACATTTGTATTCGTCTTTTTCTTCTGTTGCCCATACAGGCAGAGGAGTTCCCCAGTATCTTGAACGGGATAAATTCCAGTCAACAAGGTTTTCCAACCACTTTCCAAATCTTCCTGTTCCGGTTGATTCCGGTTTCCAGTTGATTTGTTTGTTCAGGCGGATCAATTTTTCTTTTTCCTGTGTCGTGCGGATGAACCAGCTGTCCAAAGGATAGTAAAGCACAGGCTTGTCGGTTCGCCAGCAATGTGGATAATTATGGACATATTTTTCAATTCTGAAGGCTTTATTTTGTTTTTTCAGATCAACACAGATGTCAATGTCTATGGATGGATCCTTGTCCGATAAGTTTTCATCAAAAGCATTTTTTACATACCTCGAGGCAAAGGGAGTATATGCGTCTGTATTCACATGTTCCTTTAGGAAAATATCATCCATATGATCGATGGGGACAAACCTACCCTTTTTATCAACCAAAGGCATGTGACTGCCTTCTTTTTCCAAAACTGTCAGCGGGGGAATATTGTTTTCCTGTGCAACCCGGTAGTCGTCTGCACCAAAGGTAGGGGCAATGTGTACAATCCCTGTTCCTTCTTCGGTGGATACAAAATCACTTGAAATAACTCTGAAAGCTCCTTTCTCCGGTGTAACCCAGGGCAGCAATTGTTCATATAAAAGCCCTTCCAGGTCTTTCCCTTTGAATGATGCTAAGATTCTGTATGGAATATCTTTATCACCATCTTTATAATCAGAAAGAGATAAATCCGACAGTTTATCAGAAAAATAAGTGTGGAGTAAGTCTTTGGCCAATATAACAGTGATCGGAATGCCGGTGTATGGGTTGAAACTTTGTACTTTGACATATTCTATTTCAGGTCCTACACATAAGGCTGTATTTGAGGGTAATGTCCAGGGAGTTGTTGTCCATGCCAGCAGGAATAAGTCTGTTTCAGCATCCTGAAAAAAAGCAGCGGACTTTTCATCTTTGATAATCCTGAACTGTGCTACACAACTGGTATCTTTCACATCTTTGTAACAGCCGGGCTGATTTAACTCGTGTGTACTAAGTCCTGTGCCGGCAGCCGGAGAATACGGCTGTATCGAATACCCTTTATAAAGAAGACCTTTACTGAAGAATTGCTTTAGCAAATACCAAACACTTTCAATGTATTGATTGTCATATGTTATATATGGGTTGTCCATATCAACCCAATATCCCATTTGTTCAGTTAATTCTTTCCATGCATCGGTATATTTCATTACTTCTTTTCTGCATTCCTCGTTGTATGACTCTACAGATATGCTTTTTCCGATGTCTTCTTTTGTGATACCGAGCTTCTCTTCAACACCCAGTTCAACAGGTAAACCATGGGTGTCCCATCCGGCTTTTCGATGCACCTGAAAACCTTTGAGTGTCTTGTAACGACAGAAAATGTCTTTGATGGTTCTTGCCATGACATGATGAATGCCGGGCATTCCATTGGCTGATGGAGGACCTTCATAGAAAATAAATCCGGGCGCATCCTTTCGGTTTCCTATGCTTTCATCAAAGGGGTTTTCTTCCTTCCATTTTGATAAAATTTCTTTGCTGATATGAACCAGATCAAAATTTTTATATTCAGAAAACTTTTTTCCCATGCACTCTGTCATTTGTGATGTTAAAAATCTGCCCCTATTTTTTGAAAGCACAAACCTACATAAAATTCGCCATTTAACACAATTCTGAATAAAAATTTAACCAAAACACTGTGCAACAATATATTTAGAGAATGAATGTTTGGTTTTTGTTTTTTTTTTACTAATAATTTGTTGTTTTCAACAAAAATGCTATATTTGTAGGGATGAATATATTTTTTACTAATCCCAAAAACACAACGTTATGAATAAAGCACAACTAATTGATGCTGTTGCCAGCCAGGCTGGCATTACAAAAGCAGACGCCAAAAGAGCGTTGGATGCTTTTATTTCTGCAACAACAAGTGCCCTGAAAAAAAATGACAGGGTGGCTTTGGTTGGGTTTGGAACATTTTCTGTTTCGAAAAGAAATGCTCGTAAAGGGCGTAACCCACAAACAGGAGCTCCAATTAATATTGCAGCGAAAAAAGTGGTGAAATTTAAAGTTGGTAGCGAATTAAGTAAAGCAGTAAAATAAAATTGTTTTATTTTAATTGTTTTTAACAGGGAGTTTTCTTTTGAGAGCTTCCTGTTTTTGTTCCTGTGTTTTTGCAAAGAAAAAACATAGCAATTGGCATGCTATCGGTTGCGCAATTTTTTGTATTTTGCAGCGTAAAAAATGAAACAAAAATTTATATCCCGGCTTGCCGAACTGGTTTCTCCCGAAAGATACAAAAGGTTTGTTGATGTAGTGGAGGAAAGAACCCGTTATATGACAATTCTATTAGAAGATATTTATCAACCGCAAAATGCCAGTGCTGTGCTTCGGTCATGTGAATGTATGGGAATACAGGATGTTCATATCGTTGAAAACAAAAATGCTTATCAAATAAATCCTGATGTGGTTATGGGAGCATATAAATGGTTGTCTGTCAATAGATACAATCAAAAAGAAGACAATACGGCTTCAGCATTTCAGCAGTTAAAGCAAGGCGGATATCGTATTGTTGCCACGTCACCACATAAAAAATCTGTTGTTCCGGAAACATTTGATCTGAATAAAGGTAAATTTGTAATTTGCCTTGGGACGGAATTAACAGGATTGTCAGAAACAATTATGGAAAATGCCGATGAGTTTTTGTATATTCCAATGGTTGGTTTTACCGAAAGTCTGAATCTGTCCGTTTCAGCAGCTATTATGATGCATGCGCTTACCGGAAGATTGAGGAAGGAGAAAATCAATTGGCAATTGAATACTGATGAAAAACAAAGCCTTTTAATACAATGGTTATTAAATCATAATTCGAAATTGAATAAGCGAGAAATAATTGATCAGTTTTGCACAGAACAATCCATAGCTCCTGAAATGATTATTCCGGAAAATTATAACGTTTAGAATTAAATAATATGGATTTACAAAATGTAAATGAGAATAGAGAATTGTTTGTCAAGTACATGGGGCAAACTTCTGATTATCCGCTGGGCATAGAAATAGACAGGGCCAAAGGAGTTTATTTGTATGATAAAGAAGGAAATGCTTATATGGATTTGATTAGCGGACTTTCGGTAAATAACCTTGGTCATTGTCATCCGAAGATTGTGAAGGCGATCCGGGAACAGGCAGAGAAATATCTGCATGTCATGGTGTATGGTGAGTTTGTGCAGTCTCCTCAGGTTGAACTGGCAACATTGTTACAATCAGTGCTTCCTCCGTCTTTGTGTTCCTCCTTTTTTGTGAATTCAGGTAGTGAGGCGGTAGAAGGGGCGCTTAAGTTGGCGAAAAAATTTACAGGGCGAACAGAAATTATGGGATTCAAAAATGCATACCATGGCAGTACACATGGTGCTTTTAGCCTGATTGGTAATGAATTGTTTCGTAATGCATTCAGACCTTTATTACCCGATGTAAAGCATCTTACTTTCAATGATTTTGAAGAATTGAGAAAAATTACTTCACGAACTGCCTGCGTTGTCGTTGAACCCATACAGGCCGAAGCCGGGATTGTTGAACCCCAAAATGATTTTCTCAAAGCCCTTGGCAAAAGATGCAAGGAAACCGGAACCTTGTTGGTTTTTGATGAAGTGCAGACCGGCTTTGGTCGTACCGGCTCTTTGTTTGCGTTTGAACAATTTGGTGTGGTTCCTGATATACTGGTTTTGGGCAAAGCTCTGGGTGGAGGGATGCCTGTTGCAGCCTTTGTTTCTTCCCGTGAAATTATGAGCTCGTTAAAAAAAGAGCCTGTTCTTGGTCATATTACTACTTTTGGTGGACATCCTATTTGTTGTGCTTCTGCTATCGCTTCGCTTTCTACTTTACTCAAAGAAGATATTGTTGATGGTGTGCAGGAAAAAGGAGATTTGTTTTATCGCAACTTGATTGATCATCCGGAAGTAATAGAAATATCAGGCCGGGGCTTGTTTCGATCGGTAAAGCTGAAAAGCAGGATTCAAGTGAAAAAATTGTTGCCCCGATTGTTACAGAAAGGAATTCTTTCCAACAGTTTTATTTTTCTCTTTGACAGGTTCCGAATTGCACCGCCATTGATCATCAGTGAGCAGGAAATAAATAAAGCCTCAGATATAATCCTTGAAGTTCTTGATGAACTGAGCCATGAAAAATAAATAGCGAAAGTACAAACACCATTCTACGTGAGTTATTAATTTATACTATTGGCTAATGCCCCTTCAGGGCATGTGTTTTATTCATTGTTCATTCGACAGGGCGATGCCCTGCCTTTTAGCTGCTGCACCTTTGGTGCAGATTTTTGTATTAAATATAACAGTTTTGCCTCTACGAGGCTTTTTGTGGAGGGGGGTGCATTTTTATTACCATACTGTCGCCACGCTGTGGCTTTTCAAA
>CAYSRH010000137.1:0-4903 GCA_964433245.1 uncultured Bacteroidales bacterium
GAAATTAATATTGAGACACACACGCAACTATGATTAAAATGTGTACCCAATCGAAGGCATGGTCGTAAAATATAAACAGATGAAAATTCCGAGACAATGGCAAAAAAAATATTGATTGTAGATGATTCCCAGGCTGAAATAAGTCTTTTTAAGATGATCGTTTCCTCGAAAACAGATTATGATGCTGTTTTTGCTCAGGATGGGGTAGAAGCATTGGAGTTTTTTCTAAAGGAAAAATTTGACCTTGTTTTCACGGATCTGTATATGCCCAATATGAATGGTATTATGTTGTTAAAAGAAATTCGAAAACGGGATGAGAAAATTCCCGTGATCGGATGTAGTGGTGCCTTTTTTGAAGATGATGACGAAGAGATTAGAGAAATGGATTTTACCGACATGTTGCATAAGCCGTTTAAAGATAAAGAAATGGTTGATTTGTTCGACAAGTATTTAAAATCATAATTATTGGAGTAAGCCAATGGTATTTCTTGATCAAGTGAACGATTTTGACTGGGAATCTTTGAAAAAAGATATCTATGGGAAAAAATCTGTGGATGTAGAAATGGCATTGGGCAAAGAAAATCGTGATATTGAAGATTTCAAAGCACTGGTATCTCCGGCAGCCCTACCTTTTCTTGAACAAATGGCGAGGTTAAGTAAAGAACTCACACTTAAACGTTTTGGGAAAACAATACAGATGTATATCCCTGTGTATTTGTCCAATCTTTGCCAGAATCATTGTGTTTATTGTGGTTTTAATCATAATGTAAATTTTCATCGTGTTGTTTTATCCGACGAAGAAATTCTTCAGGAGATAAAGGCAGTCAGGTCCCTGGGCTATGAGCATGTGTTGTTGGTTGCCGGCGAACACAAAAATATCGGCATTGATTATTATGAAAATGTTTTTGACCTGATCAGACCTGCTGTTTCTCATATTTCCATTGAAGTGCAGCCGCTTGAGGAAGATGAATATAAAAAGCTAATACAAAAAGGCTTAAATACTGTTTATTTGTACCAGGAAACTTACCATAAGAAAAATTATGGCTTGTACCATCCGGCAGGGAAAAAGGCTGATTTTAATTACAGGCTCGATTCTTATGAGCGGATGGGCAGGGCAGGTATTCATAAAATGGGATTGGGTGTTTTGTTAGGGCTTGAAGACTGGCGTGTTGATTCATTGTTTACTGCCTTGCATCTCAGGTACCTGCAAAAAAAATATTGGAAAACAAGATATTCGGTTTCATTTCCAAGGCTTCGACCGAATGCCGGCAATTTTCAACCCGAAAACCCGATCACAGATAAAGATTTGGTACAATTGATCTGTGCTTATAGATTGTTTGATGAGGATGTGGAGATGAGTCTTTCGACACGTGAAGAGCCATTGTTTCGTGACCATGTAATGACCTTGGGTGTCACTTCATTAAGCGCGGGATCAAAAACAGAACCCGGAGGCTATAGCATCGCAACTGATGGATTAAGACAGTTTGAGCCGGGAGATAATCGTTCTCCCTCTGAGGTGATGCAGGTAGTGAAAAAGAATGGTTACGAAACTGTTTGGAAAGATTGGGATGTGTTCATGCAGCGTTAAAAATATTTTATAGATTAAAATAATTAAGATGAAGCAGTATTTGGATTTGTTGGACAGGGTCATGAAGGAAGGTGTTCGAAAGGACGACCGAACAGGCACGGGAACCATTAGTGTGTTTGGTCATCAGATGCGATTTAATCTCGAAGAAGGCTTCCCCTTGTTAACGACTAAAAAACTACATACACGCTCGATCATCCATGAATTACTCTGGTTTTTAAAAGGCGAAACAAATATTCGTTACCTGAAAGAAAACAAGGTATCTATCTGGGATGAATGGGCTGATGAAAATGGAAACCTGGGTCCTGTCTATGGTTCACAATGGAGATCATGGCCAACTGCCGAGGGGAAAAGGGTTGATCAGATAGCAGAACTTATTGCTTCAATAAAAAATAATCCAAATTCGCGACGGCATCTTGTTTGTGCATGGAATGTGGGAGAATTGGATAAAATGGCACTGCCGCCATGCCATATTCTTTTCCAGTTTTATGTGGCCGAAGGAAAACTCTCTTGCCAGCTGTACCAACGTAGTGCTGATATTTTCCTGGGGGTGCCTTTCAATATAGCCTCCTATGCGATGCTGTTGAAAATGGTGGCGCAGGTCTGCGATCTGCAACCTTATGAATTTGTTCATACATTGGGAGATGCACATATCTATTTAAATCACATCGAACAGGTGAAGTTGCAGTTGAGTCGTACCCCGGGGAAATTACCTGCTTTACATCTCAATCCTGAGGTGCAATCTATTTTTGATTTTTCCTTTGATGACTTTTCTATTCATGATTACAATCCGCAAGCCCATATCAAAGGAGCAATTTCTGTATAGCTGAGCAGTATTTGTGTTTGTAGAATAATAAAAAATAATAATATCAGTATGTTTTCAATGATCGTTGCCATAGGAGAGAACCGTGAGATTGGTGTTAAGGGGAAAATGATATGGCATATTTCATCAGATCTGCAGCGTTTCAAAAAAATAACCATGGGGAATCCGGTGATTATGGGTCGGAAAACCTTTGATTCACTACCCAAAAAACCGCTTCCCGGAAGAACCAATATTGTATTGACCAGAGACAAGGATTTTCATTATGAAGGGGTGCAGGTTTTTCATTCGGTGGAGGAAGTGCTTGCAATTGATTTCACAGGAAAAGAACCTTTTGTTATTGGGGGAGAAGAGATTTACAAGGCTTTCCTTCCCTATTGTAATAAGCTATACCTGACCAAAATTCATGCATCAAGTAGGGAGGCTGATGCCTTCTTTCAGGAAATAGATCACCGGGAATGGAAAGAGGTAGAAAATGAGGCTGTGCCCCAGTTGGAGAACACACCTCCTTATACTTATTTAACTTATATCAGGAGATGATCAATAAAATGTTTGTTGTACTTTTTTTAATGGTGACAGTCTCTTTGCAAGCGGCGACTTCGGAACAGGATATTAATGGTTATTACCTGACGGCTGACCAAAAGGCACAGGTCCGTTTTTTCAAAGCCACCAACGGCATGTATTATGGCAGGATCGTATGGCTTAACGAGGAAATGAAAGGGCAGAAGGATGTAAAAAATCCGAATCAGCAATTACGGGAACGTGATGTGAAGGGGATATTCATAGTCTCCGAATTAAGCTTCGACGGAGAACGTTGGAGCGGCGGTCGTATCTATGATCCCTGGACAGGCAATTCGTATGATTGTTATGCCTATTTTGATGAAAGTAAAGAAACCCTGCTTCTTCGTGCTTACAGGGGCAATCGATTGATTGGAAAAACATTGGAGTGGAGTAGGGAAGAGCGTCAACGAAAATGAAAGAAAAAGTCTTTCGCACAAAAAAAAAGGAGGATACCTGTTGTGGCATCCTCCTTTTATTATGAATATTGTGTTTCGAATGTTTTAATCTCTAACACAGCGTATTGTCCGGCTTTACAATCCCACCACCTTTTTCGTTGCAACATCTTCATCTTTGTGTAAGCGGAGCAGGTACACGCCCGGGATTTCAATTTTATGGGTGAGCGTATAAGTTCCGGCTTCTTTTATTCCGGTGTCAATGATGCTTACCTGTTTTCCATACATATTATAAAGTGCAAGAAGAACTTGTCCCGGAGAATTTATTGTGTATTCAATGTGTAGTACCTGTCTGAATGGATTGGGATATGTTTTCAGATTCGTGATACTTCCCGTTAAAGCAGGGACATAATCTTCCTCCCGCAGGCGGTTGTCTTCGATGTTGGAGATAGACTGACTGAAGGGACCGGTGCTGGCTTTAAAGAAGGATGAAGGAGCACAATGCGGGTCTTTTACACCGCCAATCCTGTAGTATTGTCTTCCTGACAAAGCCGATGGGTCGGTGTCGGTATATGCATTAATGCTTCCTGATACAGTGTCTATCGGGGTTAATGCAGTAGAGTCAGAACCCCTGTAAATAATATAACTTTCGAAGTTAATCAATGAACCATCTATTTCATATTTTTGCCAGTTGAGGTTTACACCGCCTACGGCACTCACGTATTGCAGGAATAGTGTTTTGTGGTAGGATACAGTCTGAACATTGGTTTGATTTCCACATTCGTCCTTCGTGGTTAGTTTATAGAGGTATTGTTGTTGCTCGGGTTTGGACTGCATATCTACATATACACTCAAACTGTCGAACGGGTACCAGGCAAGCGAATCGTAAGTGTCGGATACATTGGATTCCTTGTAAACAGTATAGCCTGTTGTCTTTTGGTTGGGCGTTCTTTCCCATACCACCATGTTTTTTCCTGTTTCCGTGTCAATGGTAACAATACATATCTCTTCCTCGTAAGCGTTGGTGTCATATTTTAAGGTGTACGTTACAATACTGTCACATCCAAAGGCCGATTGTAAAGTGTCTTTGGCTGTGGCGCCCTGTGAGGCATACCAGGTCCCGTTAATAAGAACAGGTGTTCCCTGGCAAAAATGGGTGTCAACAGCAACATCATAAGTGGCTGACTCGGTAATATTTAATATCACGGCGCTATCGGGGTTGATCAGAAAGAAATGATGCCCCGGTGATGAATAGAATGTGCCTTCATATGCTACGGAATCGCCCGGGCAGAAATTGGCTGTAACAGTGTTTATCCCTTCCTGGGGGTCGGTTATCAGGACATTATAAGACAATCTTATTGAATCGCCACATTCGTTAAGAGCATCTACTTCAACAATATACTCTCCACCGGATGCGTAAACATGCTCGTTAAACGAGATGCTTCCATAAGATGTGTCTGCGGGGGATCCGTCGCCAAAGTTCCAGATATATTTTGAGCCTCCCTGGGCAGTAAACAGAATGGTTGAATCAACAAAATTGTTATT
>CAYSRH010000137.1:5003-6068 GCA_964433245.1 uncultured Bacteroidales bacterium
AACAATTACTGTTTTGGTTACTGTGGTGTCAATGCCACAGCCGTTAGTTAAGGTTAGGGATACAGGATAGCTTCCTGCCGAGTTATATTTTTGGGCAGGTGGTTCTTTCTGTGTGGAAGTGATGCCATTTCCAAAGTCCCAGTAATAGCTTGTTGCTTTTTCCCAACAACGCATCTCAACAGATTCGCCGGGGCATACCTGCGTGGGAGATATATCATAATCTATACTACCGGAAAATCGGTTGTTCTCTTTTATCTCAACCGTGTCGGATAATGTAGTGTCGTTTCCACATCCATTGGTCATGGTTAAGGATATACCATATTTTCCTGTTGCAGCATACCGGTGTTCTGTGTACCTTTCAATAGAGCTTCCGCTATCCCCGAAATCCCAGAGATACGAAACAGCATTTCTACCGTAACCACTGAAATACAACATATCACCCGGACAAGCTGTTTTATCATACAGGTTTATATTGGCATTGCCGGAAAAAGGCAGGTTGTCTTTTATCTCAATGGTATCATATATAATGGTATCAATGTTACAATAGTTTGTTACGGTAAGCGTAAGCGGATAATCTCCGGCTGATGAAAAAGTGTGGTTAAACCATTCTTCATTAAAGGTGCCTATGCCACTGATATTCCACGTTATAGACTTGGCTGTTTGTTCCCAGCACGAAAAGTATAGCCTTTCGTTGATGCATTTCGGGGTATTCGGGATACTATAAGATATGTTGGTGAAACGAAGATCATCCCGTATGATAATGCTGTCTGATACCGTCGTGTCTATTCCACATGCATTGGTTAGCGTGAGGTCGACATAATAAGTGCCCGTGGTGCTGAAAGAGCGGTCAAAAGATTTTTTTGTGTATTTTGTCCCGTCACTAAATTCCCATTCATATTGTTTGGCCTCTTTCCATGTACTGAAAGAGATGCTTTGTCCGGGACAGGCCTCGTCTTCTCTTATGGATAAAGGGATCGATCCGTCAAACTGCACATCGTCCCTCACATAAACAGAATCGATAATAGTGGTGTCATTGCCACATGCATTGGTTAATGTCAGTTTTAC
>CAYSRH010000138.1:0-6063 GCA_964433245.1 uncultured Bacteroidales bacterium
AAACAGAAAAAATAAACGTGATGCAAAAGATAATGAATGTATCAAAAGCATCATTATTGGATAAAATCAGCAATATCCTTGATGAAGAAATGATAGTGGGATACACAACTGATGGGAAACCATTAACAAAACAGCAATACAACGAACGCTTGCTTGTAGCTGAAAAGCAAATCGAATCAGGCGAATATATTTCACAGGAAGACCTTGAAAAAGAAATAGAAAACTGGTGATGGGCGGCTATACAATTAACTGGACATATCAGGCAAATCATGATTTGTTTCTATGGATAATCAAACACAGACAAAATGTCTGGTTGCAAGCCCTTAATGCTGACAAATTGTCTTTGTTTTATATTGTTGTCAGCTGTTTTTAAAATGGCACATCATTTGAAGTATGGTAAAGTGAAAAAAACACTTGATTAATTGATTGTCAAACTTAAAAAAAATATGGAGGATTTAGCCATGACAACATTAGCAAAAACATCAGACAACTTGTTTCCTTCATTTTTTAACAGATTTTTTGAAGGAGGCGATTTAACGGATTGGAATGCAAGGAATTTTGCAGGTTCAGAATCTACCTTACCTGCTGTGAATGTGAAAGAGGACGAGAATGCGTATTACTTGGAGGTCGCATCGCCCGGCATGAACAAGGAGAATTTTAATGTCAGTTATGAAAATGGCAGGTTGGTGATTGGTGCAGAGCGGAAGGAAGAACAAAACGAGAAGGATGCCTATACCCGCAGGGAGTTCTGTTATCAGTCGTTCCAGCGTTCATTCAGTGTTTCTGAGCAGGCAGTTGAATCAGACAAAATAGCCGCTAACTATGAGAACGGAATTCTCAAGGTTACACTGCCTAAACGAGAAGAAGTAAAGCCGAAACCTGCCAAAAAGATTGCGATCAAATAACAGGATAGCAGGTAAAAGGTGAGAGTTTAATGAGGTTAGCCGGATTCGGTTGACCTCATTTTTTTTATCAACCTTTGGTGGTTTGTCCGATAAAGTTAGAAAAGTCGTAACTGCTGGGGTATTGAAACACTTTAAGGTCAAAGGCCGGGACCATTGCCAGCAGGTGATCGAAAATATCTGCCTGAATACCCTCATATGCTATCCAGTTGTTGTCGTTCGTAAAGCAATAGATCTCCAATGGCAATCCTTTTTCTGTGGGTTGTAAATGCCGGATCATAACAATAAACTGACTGTCTCTTCCGTAAGTTTTTGGATGCTTGTCAATATATTCTTCGCAGTATTTTCTAAAAACCCCCAGGTTTGTCATTCTTCGTCCGTTCAACAAATCATTGGGGGCGAGGTTCTGTTCTGCCCGATCGGCATCAATTTCTTCTGTTTTCTTCTCTAAGTGTTCGCTTACAAGACCTATCTTTTTATATCGTTCCAGCATTTCCTGCGAACAAAACTGAATGCTTTTCATATCCAGATAGATGGAACGCATAATTCGTCGTCCGCCACTTTCTACCATGCCCCGCCAGTTGACAAATGATTCGGTGACGAGGGCATAGGTAGGAATGGTGCTAATGGTTTTGTCGAAATTTCGGACTTTTACTGTGTTTAAGGTTATTTCAAAGACATCGCCATCTGCTCCCCTTGAGGGCATGGATATCCAGTCGCCGATATGCACCATTTGGTTGGCCGATAGTTGGATGCTGGCAACAAAGCCCAGTATCGTATCCTTAAAAACCAACATCAAAACGGCAGCCATGGCACCCATTCCGGTCAGAAATGCTACCGGGCTTTTTTCGAAAAGGATGGAAAGGACAAGAATGCCTGCAATTGAATAAATAAAGATACGGGCCAGTTGCAGATAACTGTGGATGCTCACATTTTTAGCATAGGGGAATGTCTGATATATACTGTGTAATGAGTTTAGCAGTGCACTGAAAACGATGGCGCCGACAAAGATCATATACACATTGATCAGCTTAAGAGCTGTTTGGTGCAACCACTCGTAGTTTCCCAAGGCTATGCCAATTGTAAAGTACATAATAACAGCGGGAACAAGATGTGAGAGGCGATGAAAAAAACGCGAATCCAACAGGTAGTCATCCCATTTGGTTTTGCTTTTTTTTGCGATTTTCCTGATTGATGTGAGCAGTATCTTTTTGGTGATCAGGTCGGCAATGACGCAGATGATAAAAATAACGAACAAGCAGATCAGGCTGGAGAGCCAATCTTTGATACCTCCGGAGTGCATAATTTGCTCTACTGTCTCATTGATGTTTTCTATGAACATGGGTGTCATTTGCTGTATGTTTTTTTATTTTTTTAACAAAACTATAAAAATAATCAGAACCGAAGTCTAAAGTCAGGCTTAATCGTCAATTGTTTCTATTTGATCTTGCAGGGAAGGGGAGAGGTAGCTTTGATAATTCCCTTCTTCATCGCTCCAGACAAGGTATCCGGATAGGAGAGTGTCGTTTTCAAGCAGGGCAATACTTTTTTTTACTCCTATGACCATGCAGGCTGTGGCGTAAGCATCTGCAATGGCACAGCGTTCTGTAATAACAGTGGCACTTAATAGATTGTGTTGTACAGGGTAGCCGGTGCGTGGATCAATGGTGTGCGCATATTTCTTCCCGTCTTTTTCGTAATAACGTCTGTAATTTCCACTGGTAGCCATCGCTTTCCCTGATATATTGAGAATGGCTTGCAGTTTGCTCCCGGGGGCATGATGTCCGTCTTCCGGTTTATCAACGCCAATTCGCCAGGGGATGCCCCTGGAGTTCATCCCCCGGGTTCGTATTTCACCGCCAATTTCGACAAGGTAATTTTGAATGTTCTTTGATTCCAGAAAATCAGCAACGAGGTCAACAGTATAACCTTTTGCAATTCCATTCAGGTCAATGGATACAGAAGGATGAGCTTTCCTGATTTGTTTATTTTCTATTGTGATTTGATCAAATCCGACAAATTGCATCAGCGAGTCAATGGTTTTTTTTTCGACAGAGACAGGCAGGCTGTCTTTTCCAAAACCCCAGGCATTGATTAAAGGACCTACCGTTACATCAAAAGCACCTTGTGTGTTTTCGTAGATTTCTTTTGATAAGGAAAGGCAATGCAGCAGTTTTTCCTCGGCTTTGATGTTTCCTTTGTTTTGATTGATGGCAAAAAGTGTAGATTCGGGGTTGTAGATAGACATAGACCGATCAACATCAAGCAATATCTGATCAATCGCTTCGCTGTGATTATTAAATTTCTTACATTGGTACATGATATTGTAGCTTGTTCCCTGGGTAAAGCCTGTGAGTTGTGCGTAGGGAACATCCTTTTGTACACAAGCAGCTGTTGCCAGTATCATAAATACTATCAACAGGCAGGCGCAGGAGCGGTTCGATTTGTTATTTGTTTTATTTTCCATGCCCATTTGCTGTATATTCCTGATTTCTATGTGACTGATATGGGTTTTATATACCAAAGTTTATATACCAAAATCATCAAAGGCGATCATTTCCTTCGGAACACCCAGGTTATCGAGCATACTGAGAGTGGCATCATTCATCATCGGAGGACCGCACAGGTAGTATTCAATTTCTTCCGGCTCCTCTAATTTGCTTAAGTACTTATCTAAGAGTACCTGGTGGATGAATCCTGTGTCTCCCTTCCACTCATCTTCTTCTTTGGGTTCGGACAAGGCTATGGTAAAAGTGAAATTCGGGAATTTTTCTTCTAATTCACGAAATTCTTTCTCGTAGAAAATTTCTTTTTTTGACCGTGCACCATACCAATATGATATTTTTCTGTCTGTCTCAAGGGTCTTGAACAGGTGGAAGATATGAGAACGAAGCGGAGCCATGCCGGCACCTCCTCCGATGTACACCATTTCTCTGTCCGTATCTTTGATGAGGAAATCACCGTAAGGTCCGGAAAGTGTTACTTCATCACCCTTTTTAAGGGAGAAGGTATAGGTAGAGCAAATACCCGGCGGAACTTTCATAAAGGCATTCTTGTTTTTATCCCATGGTGGTGTTGCGATCCGGATATTCAACATGATTTTTTGTCCTTCTGCCGGATAATTGGCCATCGAATATGCACGGAACACTTCTTCTGTATTTTTATGCCGGATGTCCCATAGATTGAAGTGATCCCACTCGTCCCGGTATTCTTCCGGTATATTAAAATCCTGAAAGCTGATATCATATTGCGGAACATCAAGCTGGATATAACCACCGGGCTTAAAATCTATTTCTTCTGATTCGGGTACTTCAATAACCAGTTCTTTGATGAAGGTAGAAACATTTTTATTGGATACAACAGTTCCGGAAAACTTTTTGATGCCAAGAATTTCTTCCGGCACTTGAATTTTCATATCATCCCTGACTTTTACCTGGCACCCAAGCCGCCAGTTTTCTTTTTGTTCTTTTCGGGTAAAGAAACCGGTTTCCGTAGGCAGAATGGATCCCCCACCTTCCAATACCTGGCATTTGCACATGGCACAGGTGCCACCGCCACCACAGGCAGAGGGTAGATATACATCATGATTGGAAAGTGTAGTGAGCAGTGTATCGCCCGGCTTGGTTTCGATTTCCTTTTTGTTCAGTGTCAGCGTGACCTTGCCACCCGGAGTTAGTTTGGCCCTGGCATATAGCAGGAGAGATACCAATATCATGATAATGAATAGAAAAACGATGAGGCTGAACAGAATAACAATTCCTTTTGATGCTAAGATGATCATATAGTTGCTCGTGTTATGTTGTTACTTTTACTTGTCATTTATAATTCAATTCCCATGAATGCCATAAAGGCAATTCCCATCAGTCCGGTAATGATAAAGGTTATCCCCAGTCCTCTGAGGGGAGCAGGTACATTGCTGTATTGTATTTTTTCCCGAATTGCTGCAATGCCCACAATAGCAAGGAACCACCCGACACCGGATCCCAGTCCGAATGAAGTAGCTTCAGCGAGTGACAAAAATTCTCTTTCCTGCATAAAAAGCGAACCTCCGAGGATAGCACAGTTGACGGCGATCAGGGGCAGAAAAATGCCAAGAGAATTGTAGAGAGGGGGAAAGAATTTTTCAATCACCATCTCAACTAACTGTACCATGCTGGCAATTAATGCAATAAAAACGATAAAGCTCAAGAATTCGAGGTTGACGGATGCAAACTGAGGTCCCAGCCATGTGAGGGCCCCTGCGCTGAGCAGGTAATTCTCGATAAGGTAGTTGATTGGTACTGTGATGCCCAGAACGAAGATGACAGCCAGACCAAGTCCTGTTGATGTTTTGACCGTCCTCGAAACAGCGAGGTATGAACACATGCCCAGGAAGTAGGCAAAGATCATGTTGTCAATAAAGACAGACTGAATAAATATGTTGAATAGATTTTCCATGAGTTTTTTTTATGGTTTACTTTCGATAAGTTCCTTATTTTTGTGTCGCTGTATCCAAATGATGATTCCCACGGTAATGAGGGCCATTGGAGGTAATATCATAAGACCGTTGTCCTGATAGCCTGTACTGTAGATACCTAATTTTTCCATAACAGGATATCTCCATATTTCGCCACTCCCCAGCAGCTCCCTGAAGAAACCAACGATGATCAGAATGACACCATAACCTGCGGCATTTCCTATGCCATCAAGGAAGGCAGGCCAGGGTTTGTTTGACAGAGCAAAAGCTTCGAGACGTCCCATGATAATACAGTTGGTAATGATCAGCCCGACAAAAACAGAGAGTTCGCGACTCACATCATAGGCAAAGGCTTTGAGAAACTGATCGACTAGTATTACCATGGTTGCGATAACCGTAAGTTGCACGATGATACGAATCCTTGGAGGTATCCATGACCGGATTAGGGCAATCACTGTGCTGGAAACACCCATCACCACAACAACAGCCAATGCCATCACAACAGAAGGCTCCAGTTTAACTGTTATGGCCAGGGCTGAACAGATACCCAGTACCTGTACCGTGATGGGGTTGTTTTTCCATATCGGTGTGCGAAGCAATTTTTTCTCCTTGTTGGTCAGAAGCGGTTTGTTCTTTTGCTTTTTCATCTGTTTCATATGTTTATAATTTATTTTCAATTGTCATATGGAGCTCGCCATAAGTCTA
>CAYSRH010000139.1:0-6058 GCA_964433245.1 uncultured Bacteroidales bacterium
TTTAGTTAAAAATAAATTTATACCTTTGTCCGCTGATAAATCAAAATAAAAAAAACCGGCTATGACAAGAGAAAAATTAAAAGGCACAATAGAAAGCGCCTGGGAAGACAGAAGCCTGACAGGAGAAAAAGATGTAAAAAACGCGGTTCTTGAAACCATCGGGCTTTTGGACAGCGGAGAACTCAGAATCGCCGAAGCTGTTGGTGAAGATTGGGTTGTTAACGAATGGGCAAAAAAAGCAGTTTTGTTATATTTTGGCATTCAGAAGATGGTGGTTGAGAAAACCGGTCCTTTCGAATTTCATGACATGGTTCCCTTGAAAAGCGGATATAAGGAAAAAGGCGTACGGGTTGTTCCCGATGCCTGTGCCCGCTACGGTTGTTATCTGGCACCCGGTGTTATTTTGATGCCTTCTTACGTCAACATCGGAGCTTATGTTGATGAGAACACCATGGTGGACAATTATACCCTGGTGGGTTCGTGTGCACAGCTGGGAAAGAATATTCACCTGAGTGCCGGCGTGATCATCGGAGGTGTGCTGGAGCCGCCACAGGCAACACCTGTGATTATTGAGGACAATTGTTTTGTCGGGGCAAAAGCGAGCATTGTGGAAGGCATTGTTGTCAAGAAAGAAGCCGTTATTGCCTCCAATGTTAATCTCACCGCTTCTACCAAGATAATTGATGTAAGCGGAGAAGAACCTGTTGAATATTACGGATATGTTCCGCCCCGCTCTGTGGTGATCCCCGGATCCTACACAAAGAAATTTCCTGCCGGCGATTACCAGGTGCAATGTGCCCTGATCATTGGCAAGAGGAAAGAATCCACAAACAAAAAAACCTCATTGAATCAGGTGTTGCGGGATTTTAATGTTGAGGTATAAGGCTGTGAGGGTAGAACCTCTTTAATTAATGAAATTAATCAATGCGAAAATCCCTGTTTTTGCTATTTTTGGGTTCTGTTTTATAATTAGTGTCTGCAAGAAAACTACTTATTTTCCTGTCTTTGATAAGAAAACGTTAAAGACAAGGCTTTCTATGTTTTTGAAAATAAGGAGTTTACTGACTGTAAATGACTGTTTCAAAAACGAGTATAACGCAGTATTTGACGTTTTCTTGCAAAGACTAATTATATTTGAATAACTAAAGACAGATCATGGCAGAAAGATGGATTTCCCGTTTGGTTTTTGTGTTGGCTCTTTTTTTTGTGCTGCTTGCAGGAATGACCTATTATGCCAAATTCCATTTGAAAGATAAGCTGGTGCCGGTTGTTTTGTCGGAACTGAACAAGCGGTTGCAGATTCATATTCATATACAAGATATTGACATCCGCTTTTTACGTACTTTCCCCCATGCTTCAATAACACTTATTGAACCTGTCGGTATGGGACATGAAAACTGCAATCTGAAAGATTTTCCGGGGAATGTGTCCGACACACTGTTTCATTTTCAGCGGATAGACCTGCGCTTTAATATCCGGGAACTGTTGCAAAAAAACTACGTAATGAACCGGATCACCCTTGACAAGGGATCCCTGCAATTGCTGAAGGACAAAAACGGACAGGTAAATTATACCCTTTTCGAAGGTGATACAGATGAAACGACCCCCTTTGAACTGGACCTGCGAAACGTCACACTTTCGGATGTGCAGCTTGTTTACTTCGACATGATACGCCCTGTACATGGCGTATCTTCCATTGACAAGCTGGTGTTGAGCGGACGCTTCAAGCAATCCCAATACACCCTGAAGGTGCATATGGAACAAACCGTTCATAAACTTTTTATTGATGAAGTGCCGATGATCAACCGGCCCAATCACTGGAATATTGCAAGCAGCCTTTCCGTGAAGGATTCTGTTTACACATTCGATCAAACCAAATTCACACTCAATAATATAGACTTTTCTGTCAATGGCACTTATACACATTCCGACACACCGGAAATTAACCTGGAGATGAAGGCAGAAAATGTAGAAACCGGGGATTTGCCGGGAATGATCCCGGAAAACTACAAAAAAGATTTCCCTGCCTTTAAGACATCAGGAATGTTGGGGCTGCATATTGTAAGCCGCGGCACTTTTACAAAAACCCGTTTTCCACTATTGCAGGCTCATTTTTCACTTGAAAAAGGCACTTTGCAAAACCGTGATATAAAAATCGAGGAACTTACTTTTCAAGGGTCACTGACAAACGGGTCACAACGAAATCTTACAAGCACAACAATTAACATAGAAAAATTCTCCTTCCATACAGCAAAAAAATCCCACTTCCAGGGATCAGCCCGCGTAGAAAATCTCAAATCACCTGTATTACAGATGGATATAAAAACTTCTATTGACCTTCAGGAAGTCCAAAAATTTATACATGAAGATTATCAGCTTCAGGGAATGGTCACAATGGACACACGTTTTAAGAGCAGGCTCCGGGGATGGAACGAGTGGAACAAAAACAATTTCTACTACATCACACTGGATTCGCGAATCGTCGCAGAAAATTTCGCAATGCAATACAAGCACCTGAAAATTGAAAAAGGGGATTTTTCAGTTCATTGGTTTGATAACAATATTTTGGTAGAAACGCTTTACGGAAAAGTAAACCAGGCAGGATTTTCCTATCAGGGAGATATAAGAAATGCCACGTATGCCCTCTTTCGGGACAAGCAGCCACTGCACTTCTACGGAAATATCACAGGCGAACATTTGGATATTAACAAACTGATTCCGGAACAGGAGAACGAAGAAAAAACAGGTTTTCATCTTCCCGACAATCTTTTTCTGGATCTGAATTGTCAATTTAAACAATTCTCTGTTATGAAATTTACTGCATCAAATATTACAGGTACACTTCAATACGAGCCCCACACGGGAACACTCAAAAATCTGAAGGCACAGACCTTAGATGGCTATATTGCCGGTGAAGGTCATTTTTCAAAAGAAGAAAATCTATTCCATCTTACTTCAAATACCGAATTAAAAAATATCAATATCGAAAAACTTTTTAAAACCTTTGATGCATTCGGACAGGAGCATCTGACCCATGAAAATATTGCAGGAGATTTATCCGGAAATATTCAATTTACATCGGATTTTGATACACTTCTTACGGTCCAAACCGAATCCATTCAATCCATTGCAAAAATAGTCATCGAAAACGGTGCTTTACATGACTTTGAAATGCTTTATTCCCTTTCAAGGTTCATTGATCTGGAAGAATTACGGGACATCCGGTTTGAAAGATTGGAAAACCGGCTTGAGATCAACAATTCACAACTCATCATTCCACGAATGGAGGTACATTCATCCGCAGTAGAAATGGAAGCTTCAGGCACCCATGATTTCGAAAACACATATCAATACCATATTAGTGTCCTGCTCTCCGATGTTTTATCGCGCAAAGCACGCAGGAAAAAGGAAAACACAGAATTCGGTGTCATTGCAGATGATGGTGTACGCACCATGCTGCATCTGAAAATAGAAGGCAAAGACAAGGAATATAACGTTTCCTACGACCGGCAACGTGCTGTTGAAAAAGTCAGAGAAAATCTCAAAGAGGAACGTCAGGAATTACGGGAATTGTTCCGTGAAGAATTCGGGCGTAAAAAATCCACGGAGACAACAAAAGAAAAAGACGATGAATTTATCATTGAATGGGAAGAAGAAGATGAAAATGAGCAAGAAGAAGTAAAAGAAAAATCCTCTAAACAAAATAAAACAGAAGAAAAAAAGTTTATTATTGAGTGGGAATAAGCCATACTATTTAACTCGAACTCGAAAAGTGAAGAAAGTTTAACCAAACACAAAGAGGATGCCACTGAAACAAAATATCTACTCAAAGAAACAATCATGGAAAATTTACCTTTTTTTGTTTGCTGTTATCATTGGCGCAGCATCGCTTTTATATACAAACAAATTGGTTCAGGAACTAAAAACCGAAGAACGCAAAAAGGTAGAACTGTGGTATGAGGCCACTCTCGAACTTGGAAGTTTAGACAATCCAAATGCCGATATAAATTTTTTGGTCAAGGTGATACAGAACAACACCACCATTCCGGTGATCCTCACAAATGAAAAAGGGAATATTATCTCATACAAAAATCTTGATCCCGAGCGGGCGAATCAATCGAAATTCCTAAAACGACAATTGGAGATTATGAAGGAAAAATATGAGCCAATTGTGATCAATCTTGCTGACGACAAGAAAAACTATATCTACTACAAAGATTCAACGATTTTAAGTCATCTGACATATTATCCTTACATACAACTGGGTGTCATCATAATCTTTATCCTGATCGCTTACTATGCTTTCAGCATTTCCCGAAAAGCAGAGCAGAACCAGGTATGGATCGGTCTCACAAAAGAAACAGCTCATCAACTCGGCACGCCCACCTCCTCAATGATGGCATGGGTAGAATTGTTAAAGTTAAAAAAAGTAGATTCCGAAACAGTCTCCGAACTGGAAAAGGATGTAAACAGATTAAGTAAAATTACAGAGCGATTTTCAAAGATCGGTGGCACACCATCATTAAAAGAACAAAGTCTGAATGAGCTTCTACAGGATATTGTCGAGTATCTTTCTGCCCGCTTTTCATCGAGGGTAAAAATTTCCCTTGACATTCCTGATGACCACGTGTATGTGCCTGTTAACCGTGAACTTTTTGAGTGGGTAATTGAAAATCTGTGCAAAAATGCCTATGATGCCATTCCGGGAGAAGGGAGTATTACAATTAAAGTACAGCAAGGAAAAAACAAATTATCCATTGATGTTTCAGATACAGGAAAGGGGATATCAAAAAATAAACAAAAAACGATTTTTAAACCCGGTTTCACAACAAAAAAAACAGGCTGGGGATTAGGTCTTTCGCTAAGTAAACGAATCATTGAGGACTATCATTGCGGAAAAATCTTTGTTTTACAATCAGACAATAAGGGGACAACCATCCGTATATGCCTGAACAAGAAAGTGCATTCTGCCTGATCTTCCTTTTTCCTGATTTTATTGTCTGTGTTTTTCATTCTGATCATGCAATATCTGCAAATAATTTCTGTAGCGGGACAAAGCAATGTCCTGACAGTTCACCGCATCTACAACAGCACAACCGGGTTCCTGCTGATGTAAACAATTATGATACCTGCATTTTTTTGACAAAGAAAATATCTCCGGAAAAAAATGGTATAATTCTGCTTTTTCAATATCCACAACCCCAAATCCCTTGATCCCCGGCGTATCAATGATACGTCCTCCATCCGGCAGTTGATACATCCTGGCAAAGGTCGTTGTATGTTTCCCTGAACGGTATAATTCTGAAATTTCTTGTGTCTTTATTTGAAGATCCGGATGTAAAATATTGATCAGAGTAGATTTTCCCACGCCTGAATTGCCGGTCATAAGCGTTACCCTGTCATGTAATATCCCGGCAAGCGGGGCAATACTTTTATGATCTTTTTCGCTTGTAAGAAACACTTTGTATCCAATGGTTTCATATAAATACCGAAGGGATTCCGCTACTTCCATCAGATCCCTGTCATACAAATCCATCTTATTGACCACAATAACAGCCGGGACAGAATAAGCCTCAGCGGTCACAAGAAAGCGATCCAGGAAAGCCAGAGGTGTTTCAGGACAGGACAATGATATAATGACCATACACTGATCCATGTTTGCGGCAATCACATGGTAAGCCTTGGAAAGATTGGAAGCTTTGCGGATAATATAATTTTTTCTGGGAAGGATTTTTGTCACCACACCTTTTTTCTGCTCACTCCTTTCAACCAAAACCTCATCACCCACAGCCACAGGATTCGTTGTGCGTTTTCCTTCTATGCGAAAACGTCCCCTGATGCTACAAGTCAACAGCATCCGTCCTGCGACTTCAACTTCACACCACTTCCCGGATGCCTGAATTACTGTTCCCTGTTCCATTGACAGTTTAAAATAATTATAACAGCCCAAAGGTAGTGACTAAGTTGATAATTTTTTAATAGTTTTATCTTATATTTGTCATATGAACCGAGCCATGACAATAAATTTGACACACCCCCGCATGATTTTAATAAAGCT
>CAYSRH010000140.1:0-6036 GCA_964433245.1 uncultured Bacteroidales bacterium
CACTACGTGACTATAAATAAGCTGCGTAGCAGCGTCCTGATTGTAGAAAATTGAAGTAGATGAAGTAGCATAGCCGCGTAGCGGTGACCTGTTGGAATTTAGTCGGACAGTACTGATTTTGAATAAAGACTTTAACAATGAATAAATTTAAAGAAAAGTATATAAATCCTTTTACCTGAACAATTTATTGTGGAAATGCACACTTCGACACCGCTCAGTGGAACAAAGGCAGAACAGTCCCGAAAATGCTCAAAAATATAAATCCGAGAATTAGTTTTACTTTCATTTTTGCAAATATTTATTTGATTGTGTTATGATTATTCGTTTACCGCATCAGGTTGACTACCCCTCGCGTTTCGAGTCCTTTATCTTCATAGGTAACCGCACGCACATAGTATGTGTAACTGTCTATGGGTTGTTTCCTTCCATTGAAGGTACCATCCCACCCTGTTGTCAGATCATCGGTAAAAAATATTCTATTGCCAAACCTGTTATAGACAGAGAATTCAATAAGTTCTTTAATACCCCATCCTCTGACATATACCACATCATTAATTCCATCACCGTTTGGTGTAAATGCCTGGGGCAATGAAACACTATATTTTTTTTCCACTTCCACCATAAAGTTATAATCATTGACAAAACAAGGATCTGCCACTGTTAGCGTATATAGTGTGCTTTCTAATGGTGAAGCCTCGGCGAACGAGCTATCTGCCCCTTTGAAATCCAATCCTGTATAGGGATGCCAATGGTAGCTTGCTTCAGGGTCATCGGATGAAGCTGAGAGGATTACCGATTCTCCAATAATTATTGTTTCCTGCGTTGATGAAACTGTTATTTCAGGCTCCTGAATTACTGTAATAAGAACAGAATCAACTCCTGAACAATCATATTCATTAATTCCCTCCACACGAAATACCTGATCAGTCAAAGGACTCACCTCAACAAAACTTTCGGAAGACTCTTCCGAAGACCACTGGTAAGCTATCAGGGGCATATCAGCACCAGCGTAAAGTGTTACAGACTCACCCCTGCAAATTTCTAATCCTGCCGGTACAACAATTTCAACTTCGGGATAGTCAAGGACAATCAATGTGTATGTGGACGAGTCTAAACATCCGTTGAGACCTTCTGTCTTTAAAGAAATCATATACGTATCCGGGACAGCATAAAAATGGTCATTGGGATCCTGGTTAACCAATACCGTACCATCCCCTAAATCCCATGTGCTAAGAGCAGCGTTAACCGAAACATCTGTTAATGATAAAGTAAAATCACGACAGATGATGGGTTCAGCCAGTTCAAATCCTGCAGAATCCGGATATACTTCTATGGTAGCAATGGGCAGTTCAATTTCACAGAGGGCATTCTCCAACCATATTGAAACAGGATAAAAATCAGCCAATGCATAAGCATGAACTGCATGCGAATCAGCACTTGCCTGCTCATCACCAAAACGCCACTCAAACGTATCGGCATGGATAATATCTATGATAGAAAAAGAAAACTCTTCGTTCTTACAACCTGCAATGTGCGAGACATCTACTTCCACTTCAGGTCCTATTATTTCTAACCTTAACGTTGCAGTATCTTTGCACCCATTGCTTGTTTCAATAGCGAGGGAAGGGAAATAGATACCCGGTACATTATAGGGATAAGCTGTCGAATCCCCGTCCCATTCTTGCTGATGTGCTGACACGCCAAAATACCAACGTCCGTACAAAGGATAGGTACCCTTATCCAGATATCGAAAATTCAGGTGCAGTGGATAGCAATAAAATGCAGTATCGCTAACATAATCAACAGGCAATGTTATACTACCTTCATCAAGCAATCCAACGGCAAAATCAGCTTCAGCAAGCTGCACACTAAAAAAGTTATCATAACGCACTGTATCTGAGCATACATCTTTATAGACAATCATCTCCACATCATAACTGCCGAACGGGAAAATTCCTTTCATCGTGTTATCATAGCTAACAAGAGCTAAGGTATCATTAAACAGCCAACGTACACTATCGGCACCGGGAAAAGCTTCATTATAAAAACGAGCCGTATCGCCTTTGCAGAGATACCTGCTATGCATATTCAATTCAGCGAGAGGAGCCAATAGGGTTAAATCCTTTACCAGTGTATCTTTGCAAGAAAAAGCATCTGCAACAATCAATACCGGGCTGTGTACTTCATTGGTTTCAATCATGATACTGTCATAAACAAGTGTGTCATTGTGTACTGTTTTATTATTGTACAAATGCCATGTCCAACTGATGACTGTTGAATCTTCCAGGGTATTTTCAAGTAAAAATATAGCATTGGGACTGCATCCGATGGTATCATCCGCAATAAAAGACGCAACAGGTTTTCTAACCTCAACAAGGTGGCTTGTACTGTCTTTGCATCCATTGGGAGCCCGGGCAATAAGCATGACTTCAAAAAGCCCCTTTGCAGGAAAAAAATGTAAGACTTCACTTGATTTGGTATGCACGGGAGGCGTTCCATCCTGAAAATCCCATGTTGTATTTTCCCAATAGCATGAATCAAACAATCCTATAGATGATGCAGATGAGAATAAAACCGTATCTCTTGCACACACATCAGACGGGGCATCAATTACTGCCTCCGGATCATAGACCATGACATCATAGCTTTTTGCTATGATGCAGGAATCCTTTTCCGCAATTAACTTAACCTGATGCTTCCCTCTTGATGTAAAGCTGTGAAGCATCTGGATTGTGTTGGTATCCTTCTGAACGCCGTTCACTTCCCAGTAGAAAATATTCACATCAGAAGAAAGTACGGCATCAAAGATGAAATCGTAAGGATCTTCACAGGTGGATGTATAGGTAAAATCAGCCAGGGGTCCTGTAACACAGAACACTTTATCAATGAGTGTGTCCGAAACACATCCGTTATAGGAAACAGCGAGATGAATGTCATAACACCCTATAGAATCAGCATTAATTAAAACTGATGGGGATGCATCGGTGTGGCATCCTGACACATTAAATGCGGGTGATTGGTAATGCCATTCCTGAATCAGGCTTCCGGGCGTAAGACCTGTAATTGTCATCCAGCTATTATTGCAGACGGTATCCGGCACACTAAAATTAGGTTGCAGTGTATCCCCTACGCGAATGAAGATAGCGTAACTGGTATCCGTACAGCCCTGATCATTTTCAATTGCCAGTCGCACCGGATAGATACCCGCAGAATCAAAGGTATATTGAAAAAATCCTGTGTCTGTTTGGCTTGTAACACCATCACCCGTCATCCAATGCCAGTCAATGATCGGTTCATTTGAGCGGCTGGAGTCGCTAAAAGATACTTTTAATCCGGTACATCCGGCTGTGATATCAGGCATAAATCTGGCCACAGGCAAGTACACTTCTGCCTGAGAAGTATAGGAATCTGAGCATCCATTAGATGAATAGACGGTCAAAGAAACAGGTATTTCAAACACATTGATCGCATGCGAAAAGGTATCGTAAGGTTGCCTCAATGCACCGTAAACGCCTGGATCCTCTCCATAAAGCAGAGAATCACCCTCAAACACCCACTCCCAATTCACGGCATTATGAGAACTATCGCGCACCTGAATCGGAAAAGGGAAACTACAGGCATAGCTGTCTTCAAAATCAAAATATGCCGATACTGATTCTACATACACATTTTTTACTGCTGTATCCCGACAAGTATGTCGCCATGCCTCCTGCTTGATTTCACGCCATCCTGTATCAAGGGAGATATTTAATTCATTTTGAAAATAATATATATTCTGATTTACATGCCAGGCAAAAGTAACCTGATTCCCCTGATTGGTTAGCTTAACACTATCCGGGCAAAGTGTATCTCCATCCTGATAAAAATGACTCTTCTGTTCCAAATCAAAACCCGCCTGCACATTATATATTGTAACCGTTCTTCCGGCATTGGAAGCACATCCGAGCATATTATTGTAGATATGCAAGGTTACATCATAAGCTTGGTAATCAGTATAAGTAACCGTATCCGGATATCTGGCGGCAAAGATGGTGCTGTTTCCAAAATCCCACTGATAGGAATAAGAAAGTGCTGTATCAACGACTGACGTATTAATAAATAATATATTGTAAGGTGTTTCGCAACCTATATAGGGCTCATTTGAGGAAATCCCTGCCACAGGCTGTGCTGCCATATAAATATAATCCTTCTTATGCATTGAAGAAATACATCCGTTCGTATCTTCCACAGTAAGTGTCACATCATGGATACCTGTCTGGCTAAAGTTTTTTTCAGGATCAGGATCATTATCAGAAGAACCATCGTGAAAATCATATAAATACGAAACTATCGGGGCATCTCCTTCAGTTGACATATTGGTAAAGGATATGATAAAAGGCGCACAAGCTTTCTTGACCGGAGTTGAAAAACCGGCTGTCGGTGAAGCATGTACCTGCACCTCCAGACTATACTGATCGCTTGTTCCCTGATCTGACTCTACCCATAAAACAATGGTATAGGTGCCCGGGTGATTGTAGCTGGCTATCAGCGTATCATGATTATCAATAAAATTCAGTCCCCCATCATCTAAGTTCCAGGTATGCGTTAATTCTCCTTCACCTGTAGAATGATTGAATATAAGCACCTCAAGCGAATCACATCCAACAGACTGACTAACATCAAATAAGGCATTCACCTGTGCTTCTGACCGAAGGGAAAATAACAACAATAATCCTATTGAAAGGAAGGCAGAAAAAAACTGTAAACTATCTCTTTTAATATACAGGGCTTTTTGATTCATTTAATTTATAAAGGTATCTTTTTGTAAAAATAGTTATTTTTGTAAAAAACAATACCTTTATTAACTCTGAAAAAGAAAATATACATAACAAACCTTTTATTTGTGATCATTCTTTTGAGTGGTACAGGTCAACCTATACACTTCTCTCAATTCTTTGATTCGCCGCTCCTTTTGAATCCTGCCAACACAGGAAAATACGATGGAGACTGGCGTATTGTGAACAACTACAGAAATCAGTGGAGTGCCATTGTACAACCTTACCAGACCACTTTTTTGGGTTACGACCGTCCATTTTACCTATACAATGAGCATTTAAGCTATGGTATCTTGCTTTTACACGACCAATCCGGGGCGATGAATTATTCATCTACCCGATTTTATCTAAGTGGCGCATACCATACATTATGGAACAACAATTTCTTTCATATAGGACTTCAATTCGGATGGGTATATAACACCTTTCAATACGGATCTCTCACGCTACCGGATCAATATGACCGTGATATGGGAGATTTCAACTCAGACATACCTACTTCCGAAACTCTTGGAGAACAAAGTCATTACCCCGATTTCAACTTAGGATTGATATGGGAGCGGAATCTTTGGATAACACGCATGTCCCTGGGATATTCCTTATCTCATCTGAACAATCCAAAGCACTCTTTTACAGACGGAGAAATTAATAACAGGACAGGTGTTAAACATATTTTGTTTGCTGAAACCCCTCTCCCTGTCTTACAATCACTTACTTTAACCCCGAGGTATTTACTTATCGCACATGGCAACACAAGTGCCAGACTTTCAGGCATACAGCTATCACATAAACGGCTGTCCGGCTCTATAAAATCTATTTACGGAGGCGCTTACATAAGAAATATGCTGATAACAGAAACAGATGCGGCAATATTCGTTGTCGGAATGGAAATCAACAATTTTAAAATAGGTATCAATTATGATATTAACATCAGTGGACTACGACAAGTAAGTCACAATCGCGGCGCTTTTGAAATTTCACTGATTTTTCTTGCTCCCAGTTCCATTATTGACCGGTTTACAATTCCTTGTTACAGAATATGATAAAAAGGACAAATACATACCATTCAGGACTTACTATTTTCTGTATTTTTTTGTTCTTTATCATTGTGGGCAACAACTTATCAGCCGGATTTTATACATCCATAGATCCTTCGGGCATGAAGCCCTCGCATGTATTACGCCAAGCCCGTAGTGCCGAAAGGTTAGGCGATTTGTACACA
>CAYSRH010000141.1:0-6017 GCA_964433245.1 uncultured Bacteroidales bacterium
TTGGAAATTGTGGATCACCTGATACGTTCAGGGGCCATTGATATTATTGTTGTGGACAGTGTTGCAGCATTAACGCCAAAAGCTGAACTGGAAGGGGAGATGGGAGATTCCAAAATGGGCTTGCAGGCCAGGTTGATGAGCCAGGCCTTACGTAAGTTAACGTCCAATATCAACAGAACAAATACTTGTTGTATTTTCATTAATCAATTGCGGGACAAAATCGGTGTTATGTTCGGTAATCCGGAAACAACAACGGGAGGTAATGCCCTAAAGTTTTATTCTTCTGTAAGGTTGGACATAAGGCGTATCGGTCAGATAAAAGATGGTGAAGATATGCAGGGAAACAGAACGCGTGTCAAAGTAGTGAAAAATAAGATGGCGCCTCCTTTTAAGAAGGCTGAGTTTGATATTATGTTTGGTGAAGGGATATCTAAAATCGGAGAGATCATTGACATGGGTGTCGATTTGAATATTATCAAGAAGAGTGGTTCCTGGTTTAGCTATGGTGAAACAAAGCTGGGACAAGGCAGGGATGCTGTTAAACAAGTTGTCAGGGACAACCCTGAGTTACAACAGGAACTGGAAGAAAAAATTCTTCAAAAGTTTTCCGAATCAAAGCAACAGGAGTAGTTTATTTATCAATATATTGAAGTGTCATGGAAGTAATACTGAATTTTCTATTACATGTTTTCTTTTTCGTAATATTTATTTCATTGTACCTTCTTATAGCGTACAAATTAAGAGTATATAAAATACATCCAAGGCGTCCCGTGTCCACCATTGCTTTGAAAGTTTCTTACATGCTGTACCTCGGAATGCTGATGTTCAATGTTTATGCATTTCTCTTTTTTTCCGATTACAGGGCAAATGGACAGGAGCTTATCAGCTTCAATGCATTTTTGTTTGTTATTTTGGTTTTGATCCCCAATATGATTATTTATTTCAGGAAACGAATATTTGTCAACAGGATTTTATACAACTATTTATTTTCTTTTTATAATGTAGCTATATTTATTGCCTTGCTATATGCCTTTTTAACAACAAAATGGATTGTTCATATGTAAGCGATTATATTTTTTGCTTCTTCCATGGCAGCCGGTAATCCTTTGGGGTTGGTGCCTCCTGCCATAGCATAAAAAGCTTGTCCGCCACCACCACCCCGGATGTGTTTTGCTAAGGTTTTAATCAGTTTGCCGGCATGATAGTCGTTATGCTTCGTAAGTTCTTCAGAAATTGCAATTGAAAGATGAGCTTTTCCGTTGATTTCAGCACCAAGCACAAGAAATAAGTTTTGGGATTCACCACGTAATTGTGCTGATATTTCTTTCAGCTCGTTATTGTCTTTTATATTGTCTAAAATAATGGCACCAAAAAGGACGCCCTTGGTTTCCCGGAGCGATTCTTTTATTTCATTCTTGCGTGCACCTGCCCGGACTTTTTGTTGTTTTTCGAGTTCTTTTTTTAACAGAGAGTTTTCCGCCAGCAGATCAGATACAGCATCTTCAGTACTTTTTTGCGTTTTTAATATATGGTTAATTGTCTGCAGGCTTTGTTCTTTTTTAAGAAGGAGTTTGATGGCTCTTTCTCCCGTGCAGGCTTCGATTCTTCTGATTCCTGCAGCGATAGCTGATTCCGAGGTGATAACGAATGTTCCGATCTCTCCTGTGTATCCAACATGTGTCCCCCCGCATAATTCGATGGAATCATTGAATTTTATGACACGTACTTTGTCGCCGTATTTTTCTCCAAAGAGTGCAAGGGCACCCATTTTTTGTGCCTCTGAGGGGGAACAGTCACGTTTCTCGTCAATCGGCGTATTTTTTCTGATCAGGGCATTCACCAGTAAATTTATATTCTGAAGTTCTTCATCAGACAATTTTTGGAAATGGGAGAAGTCAAAACGAAGCCGGTCAGGTGCTACGAGCGATCCTTTTTGTTCTACATGTTCACCGAGCGTATTTCGCAATACATGGTGCAGCAAATGTGTTGCACTATGGTTCATTTGGGTTTGGCTTCTTTTTTCCTTGTCAACAGAAGCAGAAAAAGAAGCATTTATATCTTTTGGAAGAGCCGGGGAAATATGCAATATGGCCTGGTTTTCCCTGACGGTATTAAGTATCTGAATCTTTTCATTTCCGGATGATATCGTTCCGGAGTCACCGACTTGCCCTCCGCCTTCAGGATAAAACGGGGTCTGGTCGAAAACAAGTTGATAGAAAGTCTTGTTCTTTTGTGTTATTTTTCTGTATTGGGTAATTCGGACAGGTGCTTCTGTTTGATCATACCCAACAAAAGATGTTTCCTGATAAGTTTGGATAACATGCCAGTCCTCAGTTTCTACAAGTGCTGCGTTTCTGGAGCGTGATTTTTGTTTTTCCATTTCTTCATGAAAGGCATCTTCGTCTGTCGAAAGAAGATTTTCTTTGAGGATCAATCCGGTAAGATCCAGTGGAAATCCATAAGTGTCATACAACTCAAAAGCAACCGTGCCGGGTAATTTTGCTTTGTTTGTTCTTTTAAGGTCTTGTATCCTTTGGTCCAATAATCGGATCCCTGTGGCAAGTGTTTTCAGAAAAGTAGCTTCTTCTTCCTCTATTACTTTGGTAATAATAGCTTTTTGGGCATTTAATTCAGGATAGGCATTTCCCATTTCCTGCACCAGTACAGGAACAAGTTTATGTATGAAAGGCTCTTTTTGCCCGAGATAAGTGAATGCATAGCGAATTGCCCTTCGTAAAATACGCCGGATCACATATCCCGCTTTGTTGTTTGATGGTATTTGTCCATCTGCAATAGCGAAGCAAACGGCCCGGAGATGATCGGCAATAACGCGCATGGCGATGCCCGTATCTCCTTTTTCCTGATATTTTTTTCCGGAAAGGGATGCAATGGATTGTATGATGGACTGAAAAATATCCGTGTCATAGTTTGATTTTTTCCCTTGTACGACCATGCACAAACGTTCAAATCCCATACCGGTGTCAACATGTTGTTGAGATAGTTTTTCCAGTTTTCCGTTGGCCTTTCTGTTGTATTGAATAAATACAAGATTCCATATTTCGATTACCAGGGGATGATCCCGGTTGACAAGTTCTTTCCCGTCCTTTTCCTTTCGTTCTTTATCACTTCTGATGTCAACATGTATTTCGGAACATGGACCACAAGGACCTTGTTCTCCCATTTCCCAGAAATTATCCTTTTTTGACCCGTTAAGGATTTGGTTTTTATCAATATGTTTTTCCCATATTTTCTTTGCCTCATTATCGGGGGCAAGCATTTCTGTTTCATCCCCTTCAAAAATGGTTACATAAAGACGTTCTTTTTCAATTTTCAATATTTCAGTGAGGAAATCCCATGCCCAGGCAATGGCTTCCTCTTTAAAATAGTCACCAAAAGACCAATTGCCAAGCATTTCAAACATGGTATGGTGGTAAGTGTCATGTCCAACTTCTTCTAAGTCGTTATGCTTTCCTGACACACGCAGGCATTTTTGACTGTCAGCAATTCGTTTGTTGACAATGGGGCTGTTTCCCAGAAACAGGTCCTTGAATTGATTCATCCCTGCATTGGTAAACATAAGTGTCGGGTCATCCTTAACAACCATTGGTGCTGAGGGAACAATTTTGTGTTTTTTTTCTTCAAAATATGACAGAAAACACTTTCGTAATTCGTTTGCAGTCATGCTTGTTGCTGTATTTTAATTAGTTATTATTTATTTTTTTTAATAATGTATGGACTAAAGAGTTGTAAAATTAGTTTTTTTCAATTAGTTTTGTTTCGACTTGGTTTAAAAATATAGAAAAAATCAGGATAACAGACGAAAAGGAAAAGGATGGCAAAAACAAGATATCGTTTTAATCCGGATACATTATCTTTTGAGAAGGTTGAAAGGAGTTTCATGGAGAGGCTTTTTTATATCTTCCGGTATCTCGTTATTTTCCTTGTATCGGCTCTTGTCTTTAATGTTATTTATACCCGGGTTGCCCAAACGCCTAAACAAGTAATTTTACTGAGAGAACAGCAGGCATTGTTGGCAAAGTTTGATGTTTTGAATAAAGAACTGGATAGAGCAGATGATTTGTTGTTGCAATTGCAGCAGCGTGATGATCATGTGTACAGGGCTGTTTTTGAAGTTCCGCCGATACCGTCAACAGTAAGAGAAGCCGGATTTGGAGGCGCAAATCGTTATGAACACCTCTATCATTTGGAAAATTCCTCTGTTGTTGTTGAGTCAGCAAAAAAAATGGATATACTTTTAAAAAAGATATACATTCAGTCAAAAAGTTATGATGAAGTTATTGCCCTGTCAGAAAATATGGAGCAGATGATCACTTCGATCCCCGCAATCCAGCCCATTGCTTTAAAAGATATGAGCAGGATCAGTTCTTATTTTGGCATAAGGAGAGACCCTTTTCGTGGCGTTTGGAAATTTCATGAGGGAATGGACTTTACAGGACCGATCGGAACTGAAGTTTTTGCTACGGGAGATGGTGTTGTTATTGCTTCCCGGTATTCACGGTGGGGGTATGGAAATGAAATCATTATTGACCATGGATTTTCATATATAAGCAGGTATGCCCATCTTAACAAAAGTTTTGTTAAAACAGGGCAACGGGTAAAAAGGGGAGAGGTGATTGGAACGCTTGGTAATACGGGACGATCTACAGGAGCTCATTTGCATTATGAAGTCAGAAAAAACAACAGACCAATAAATCCCATTAATTTCTATTTTGATGATATTACACCGGAACAATATGAACTTATGGTAAAACGATCTGCTGAAGAAGGTGGAATGACGATGGATTAGAAATGAGCAAAAAAAAATACATATATAGCTTTAACCGGCATTCACTTTCTTATGATAAAATAAAGAAGAGTGTAAGAGAGAAAATATTCACAGGATCAGCCTGGTTCATGGTTATATTGCTTGTGTCAATATTATTGAACCTTTCTTTTTCGTATATATGGGAGATGCCTGTTGAAAAGGCTATCCGTCATGAAAATGAGCAATTACAAAAGCAATATGAGTTGCTTGAGGAAAACTTAACCAAAGCAAAAATCGTGCTGGAGGATATTCGCCAACGTGACATGAATATATACAAATCAATCTTTGATGCAGATCCTTTCTATAGAACAAGTAAATCTTTGGATCAGGTGAAATCTCATTTGTTAAGAAAAAAAGATATGGAGGATATTGTTTTTGAAACATATCGCTCAATAGGGGAGTTATCAATACGTGTTGATGAACAATTTAAATTCATGGATAATGTAAAACAATCTGCCCGGAAAAATAAAGACAAGTGGGCATTTGTTCCTGCGATTCAACCCATTGATAATCCTGATCTAAAAAGAACGGCTGCCGGATATGGATGGAAGATACATCCTATTTACAAGATAAAAAAGTTCCACAAAGGAATTGATTTTACAGCTCCGAGAGGCACATTGGTTAAGGCTACTGCTACCGGTGTTGTTGTGGAAATAAATAATGTGGACAGAGGGCATGGAAGAAGGATTGTGATAGAGCACGATATGGGATATAGTACGGTATATGCCCATCTTGAACAGATAAAAGTACGGCGGGGACAGCAAGTTGAACGTGGGCAGATTATAGCTTCTGTGGGAAGTTCAGGAATGACATTGGTGCCACACCTGCATTACGAAGTGATCAAAGACGGAAGAAATGTAAATCCGGTAAATTATTTTTTTCTGGATCTGAAATCTGAAGAATTTAAAGAAATTATTGAACTGGCAGCAAACCATGGTCAGTCATTTGATTAAAAACCAATTGTTGCAATAATTTATAATAAACTTATATCCGAACAGAGATGCCTTACAAAGAAAAAAGAGTGGAAAAACTTTACTATACAATTGGTGAGGTGGCTGATATGTTCCGTGTGAATACTTCTTTGATCCGCTTTTGGGAAAAAGAATTTGAGATATTAAAACCTAAAAAGAATAATAAGGGAAACCGTACGTTCACACCAAAAGACATTGAACATATAAGATTGATCTATCAC
>CAYSRH010000142.1:0-5991 GCA_964433245.1 uncultured Bacteroidales bacterium
GGGCAGCTTTGTTACATGATATTGCAAAACCCCAGAGCAAAAAATTTTCAGAAGAACATGGATGGACATTTCATGGACACGACTACCTCGGAGAAAAAATGATCCCTGCTCTGTTCCGCAGACTGAAATTGCCCTTGAATGAAAAGATGAAATATGTACAAAAATTGGTACGCCTTCATTTACGCCCCATTGCACTTGTAGAAGATATTGTTTCAGATTCAGCCATACGACGTTTGCTCTTTGAAGCTGGAGATGACATTGACGACCTCATGCTTCTGTGTGAAGCAGATATTACTTCCGGCATGAGACATAAAGTAAAACAATACCTGAAAAATTTTTCCCATGTACGGAAAAAAATGAAAGAAATTGAAGAAAAAGATGCTGTCCGGAATTTTCAACCTCCGGTTTCCGGTGACATGATCATGAAAACTTTTGCCATCAAATCCTGTAAAGAAGTTGGGATTATTAAAAATGCAATTAAAGAAGCTATCTTAGATGGTGTTATTCATAACAATATTGACGAGGCATACCAATTTATGCTGAAAAAGGGGGAGTCACTGGGATTACAAGCTGTTAATCCCGCGAAAGAAGAATAAGAGATATCGGCAAATGGTCACTATAACCCCCCAGGTACTTTGGTCCCTGATAGGTTCTAAACAGTTTTTTGCCGCCAAATCTGGGGTCTTCCGTAAACAAAAAATCGAAATCAGCAATATGAAAAGATGATGGGAGTACTTGCAAACCCTCATCTTCTCTTAGTAAACAACCCGATATAATCATTTGATCCAGCATAGACCAATGATGATGAAACTTGTGAGATCCTTTTTCATGGGATGTCAGATTATACAATAATACTTTTTCTTTTTTTGATGGTAGCGGAACTGCCCCAAGAATCATTTCCATGCTTTTATCTTGTGGGGTATCATTGAAATCTCCCATAATCAGTATATTCGGACAGGAAAAATGGAGGTAAAGGGAATCAATCTTTTTTCGAAGTAAGTTTGCTGCCTGTATCCGCTTCGGCTCTGACGCAATCTGCCCTCCCCATCTTGAAGGCCAGTGATTCACAAAAATATGTAGCGTGTCTTTTCCTATCAAAAAAGAAGCATATAAAATATCCCTGCTTTTTATCCCGGGTTCAGAAGGATAAAAGTAGGGTATATATTCTTCCGTAATAAGTGTCACTTTGTTTTTTTTGTATAGCAATGCCACATCAATTCCCCTGCTGTCAGGAGATTCCTGATGAACAATTCCATAACGATATTTGGAAAGAGGAGTTCGGAAGATTAAATCTTCAAGGACAGAACGGTTTTCAATTTCACATAAACCAATAAAATAAGGCGTATTCCAGCCCCCTGAAGCCATGATCACTTTATATATTGCATTACGTTTTTGTCTGTATTTATATGAATTCCAACGCATATCCCCTTCCGGAGTAAAAGCATCATCACGGGTTTCCGGATTATTCTCCGTATCAAAGAAATTCTCCACATTATAAAACATCACTTTAACAGAATCTTCCGCCCCGGAAGGAATCGAAAGTAAAACAAAAAAAATTGATATAATCAGAAATAAACTATTCTTCCGTATATTCATAAGCACCTGCATCAGGGTTTTCATCAAGGGTTCTGTCATAACCATCCATATCAAAAATTCCATCTCCCAAATAAAGCGAATTACCAAAATCAATTGCCGGAGATGAAGATTTTAGAAGGTAATTACGATCTTCAAAGCTAATAAATTTCGGTGCATGATTAAATAAAACAGTATTAAAAATTAAAGGGTCTTCTGTTGGAAAATTTGTTTTTTCAATACGAAGAAGACAATTGCTAAAGAGATACGTAACTTTTGTTGCATCCGAATGAATAAAGAATTCATTTTGATTGTTGCCGTAAATAATACTATTATAGAACGAAAGTTCTGTATCTTCTTCTGTCCCACCATCAATAATACTTGAAACAAAAACAGAGGGGGTGGTTCGTATGCTGTAATAACCCGGATGATAATTGGCAATGCTTGTGTGGTAATAATGATGTTGTCCTCCGGATTGTTTTATGGCGTAATAACCACTATTATTTATCAGCAAATTGGTGGCATTAACATCTGCTTTCTTAGCAACAATACCGCCATAGCTGTTGTCAAGCAATTGCACGTTGTATAAAGACACAGGCGTATGCAGACCTGAAGTATTGTCCGGGTGAATCGTCAAAGCTGTCACTGCCTGTGCAATTCGAACATTTTTTAATACCAGGCTATCCGAAGAAACAAAATGTACCCCATTCCAAAGTCCCGGCACATCTTTATATCCTTTATCAATTCTGCTGCTTCTGATAATGATAGGATCCTCAATGGTGCCGGAAGCACGCAACTTACCGTTTACAATCAAACCCTTCCCTCGTTCAAAATAGAGTTCGGTACCGGCATCTAAATGTAATTGTACACCTTCCTTCACTTCAAGATTTCCAATAAAAAGATATGGTTTATCTGTTTGAAGTGTTGTGTCATTTTCTATGATAAGGTTGCCCGGTATCCTGTGAACTGCTTTTCCCCATGCCAACAACTTTACATCCTGAAAAACCCCATTGGTAATAAAAACAATAGAATCCTTTGCCAAAATGATATCGTCAGGATTTTTTACTGTGGTTTCGATAAAAATATACATACTATCACGTGAACGGATTTCAACATCCATAAGAGTGTTGCTTTTAACCCCATTGATATTCAAACGAAAAGGTGTGCTCCCGTCTTTTCCGGCCAGATAAATCTGAGACACCTTAACTTTTTTACTGTAAGGGTTAAAAACTTTAAGATGATATGTTATTGAACCCACACCGGAAAAAACAGTATCAAAATGAATGGTGTCTGTTGAAAAACGTAAAGCCATATCATCAGAAATCCAATACTCTTCTTTTCTGCATCCTAAAAACAAAAAAAACAGCAAAAAAGTGCCAACGAATGCAAAATACAAGTGCCGATACATGATAAATTATGATTTGTACATATCTATTTTTTGAAGTTTTATTTTTTATTGAAGCTGTTATATGCTTCTTTAAATGCTTTGTTCAACGAAGAACCGGCTTCACGTATTCCGTCAGAAAAAGCATTCCATGCATGTGAACTCTGCTCAGAAAAATCATGGGCTCTTTGCTCCACTTCCTGTTTTCTTTGTTTGAGATTTTCAATCTCTTTTTCAATTTTGTCCTTTAATTCCCCGCTTGATTCTGCGGCTTTTTTTTCCAAATCAGCAATTTCTTTTTCAATATCTTCAGCTTTATTCGTTGCCTCGGCAACAATTGCAGAAAATGTTTTATCTGCCCATTCCGGAAAATCTGCAAGTTTATCGCTCCATTGATAAAACCGATATTTCACTTTATCAATCACAGACCAGTCCAACTCCGCTTCCAGTTTTTCAAGAGCTTCGGCTTTTTTATCTTCTTCGGCTTTTTCGTATTCAGCAAGTGCGTTTTCTATCAATTCCTGTTGCACCCGCAAATCTTCCAGTTCCTGATCCATTTGCTTTATTGTGGACTCTTTTACCATTTTTGCCCTTTCAGAAAGATAACTAATTCTTTCTATTGATTCATTCACCAGTTTTTTAATATTGTTTTTCGAATCCATAACGAATGATTATTTTTTATTAAAAAATTACTATTTATTAATTGTTTTTTAAGAACTTTATAGAACCTTTTCATAATTAAAACGTTATAATAAGATAATTATTTTCTAAAATCCTGAGATAATACACATGCACCATAAAAAAAATATTCTGTACGTTTTTTTGTCTCTTTCTTTTCTCTGTGCATCCTCTCAGCAAATTGTCATTGACAATTATCCGTATGGTGTTTTTAAAGTTAATGAAAATATTGAAATATTGACGGATCATTCAAAAAAAATGACAATTGAAACCATTATGGAAGGCGAAGATACACTCAGGTTTAAAAGAATATCCGGCAATTATTTCAGTGATGGATTTTCAGATGCTGCTTATTGGTTAAAGCTTACTTTAAAAAATACAGAATCTACAAAGAAAAAACTTTACCTGGAGATTGAGTATCCAATGCTGAATTATGTTGATTTTTATGAAACTGTTGATGGAAATATATTGCGAACTGTTAATACAGGAGAACTCAGAGCTTTTAAGACCCGTGACTTGCCTTCGCAAAATTTTGTATTTAAATTACATCTGTTCCCCGGCAAAGAAAGCACTTATTATGTAAGAATTTATAATTCAGGTGAAACTGTTCGCATCCCTATTTTCATTGCAGACCAGTGGGCTTTTTACAGAAAATCCCTGCTTGGATTTGGTATTCAGTCATTTTTTTATGGGCTCTTGTTTTTTGCTTTTATTTTTAATCTCTTACTCTTTTTTAGCATAAAGGAGCGATTGTATCTTCTTTTTTCATTATATACATTGGCTTTAACCCTTTTCATGTTTTCTGTTGACGGATTGGCATATCAGTTTTTATGGTCGGAAAGCCCGCATTGGCAAAATAAATCAACCATTGTGCTGATCTATCTTGTGCATTTTTTCCTGTTGGCCTTTGCAGACAATTTTATACGATACAGGCGTTACATGCCTGTATTTCATAAAATAAACATAGCAACAGGGGCGATTGTTTTGCTTTTATTGGCAGGAACATTATTGCCTTATCCCAATTACAGGTATATTGCCATTACCGCAAACCTTTTCACATTGATTCTCCTGTTTGTTGTTATTCTTGGTTCTTTCTTTGCTGTTTTGAAAGGGAGAAAAACAGCCAATCTTTTTATCTTTTCATTTCTTTTCTTACTAATGGGGGCTTTTACTTATGTTCTCCGAAACATTGGCGTAATATCAGACAACATAATTTCCCAATATGGATTAAAATTCGGACTTACATTCCAGGTTGTTTTTCTTTGTTTTACTGTTTTTGAAAGATTCAAAGCAGCACTTACCGAACGCAAAGAGCATCTTGAGGCTATGGTATTGAAACGAACAGAACAAATTGAAGAACAAAAATCAGAAATTGAAGCACAGCGGGATTCCTTGATGGACCAACATCAATATATTCAAAAACAAAACAAAGAAATAACAGACAGCATTCGATATGCTGAACGTATTCAAAAAGCATTATTGCCCGATCCCGGAATACTTAAAGAATATTTTTCTGATTGCTTTGTTCTGTATGAACCCCGGGATATTGTCAGTGGAGATTTTTACTGGATCACAGAAAAAAATGACAAAATTATCCTTGTTACATCAGATTGCACAGGACATGGCGTGCCCGGGGGTTTCATGAGCGTATTGGGCATTACATGCCTGAACGAAGTGCTTAACGAGTTTAATAACAAGACCAAAGATCCTTCATTGCATGCTGCGATAATTTTGGAGATGCTTACCGAACATGTCGTTGCTGCCCTCCAGCAAAAATTTACTGACTCCGGGGTAAAAGATTCTATGGATATGACAGTATGCATCTTTGACAGAAACAAAAACGAAATGGAATTTGCCGGTGCCAATAATCCGGTTTATATCATTCACAACGGAAGTTTAGCAATATACAAAGGCACAAAGATGACAGTAGGACTGAATCCCGGTCGGAAGAAGAAATTTTCCAATCAAACGATTCCCTTGTCAAAAGATGATATAATTTATTGTTTTTCAGATGGCTATATAGACCAACTGGGAGGGGAAAAAACAAAAACTTTTCAATCTGTGCAATTTCAAAACCTGCTTTTGAATATCCATAAGAAATCCTGTAAAGAACAGCAAAATATACTCTCGAAGGAGATATATAAATGGAAGGGAGATAATGAGCAAACAGATGATATGCTCGTCTTGGGGGTCAAATATTAAACCTCCACAGGAATCATTTATATCACAACAGACCCTATATTCAAAAATAACCTGGAGAGTAATAAGGTAACAGTGCCAGGCTACTACTACAAAGCCATATTATATTATACTATACCTAAAATGATGTCCAAACAATAGACTTTATATTTCCCAAT
>CAYSRH010000143.1:0-5981 GCA_964433245.1 uncultured Bacteroidales bacterium
CAGGAATTAGGTTAATTATTTATATCAGATCAACTTCCTGTAAAAATAAAAAAAGAAAAAGGATTGACAAATAAAAAAGAGAATAAAATTACAACACTTCTATATCTCCCTCCAATTTACTTAAACGAATCAGTACCTGATTATATATTCGCTTAAAAGCACGCGGGTTATGGTTCATATAAAATGATATGCTGGAATCAAGTATTGATTTTGTAACACCATGACTTGCATAAACTTCAGCGAATATAAGTGTATCTATTTTTTGCAAATCAGAAGGGAGGCTTTTGGTGCTTAAAATCCCATCCACGAGATGTATATCTGTCAAAAGAATTATCATCTGATCTTCAGACATCACCTGGTCCGATCTGGCAACTTTTTCCTGGCATGACAACAACAAAGCAACAGCAATAAAAACAAAGCATTTCCGTATCAAAAGACGTAAAATCATAAAACGTACAGCCTATTTTATTTCATTAAAACGATAACCTATTGTAATCTCATGGGAACCAACCGAATGCTTTCTTATATCGGAAAATGCGGTAAAATCATATGAATAGCCAAAGAAATATTGTCCTTGATGAATGTACCCGAGAAGTAAAGAAATAGCATCTCCTGTACGATAAGCCAGGGCTCCCCATATCATCGCATCGTAGATTCCCTTCACCGTGATGTCCATTTGTACCGGAGCTGCCCCTACAGCCTTTAATGCCATATTGGGTTCAAGTGCCCATTCTTTATTAATATAATAACGATATCCCCCTGTTAAATAAAAATGGGAACGTAGGCGACTAACAGCATCTGTATTTTCAACCTCAAGCAATTTTACTTTGTTATTTAATATCTGGTTGGTTGAAAAACCAACATGATAATTAAAGGTGTACAGATACAATCCAATACCTGCATCAGGAACTACCTTTGAATACACACTTCCGTTTAATACATCTCCCGGCTGAGCCAGATCAATATTGGTGCCATCTACTTTATATTGCATAATACCAAAAGAAAGTCCCATAGACAAACGCATTCCTTCTTGTATTGCAATATTATAAGCATATGCACCACTGATTCCGAATTTACTTGTTGGTCCGGTTACATCATTAAACACATAACATCCATATCCCATATCCATATTTTTATCCGGACCATACACACTCAGATAATTGGTAATGGGATGATCGGGAATCCCTGCCCATTGGACACGTGTATTGGTTCTGATTTGATAATAATTGTGTGTCCCTGCAAGCGCCGGATTGATAACAAAACTATTAAAAATATACTGTGTGTATAAAGGAAGTTGCTGCCCAAAGCCCCCCTGAAAATAGCTCAGTAAGCAAAACAACAAAACAATCTTATATGATATTTTTCTCTTCATTGTCATTATCCTCTTGATAATTAACGTACAATTGTCAAAGGTCCGCTAAAACTTAATGATTCACCGGTATTATCCAAGACGGTGATCACATAATAATATGTTCCAATGGGGAGATCCTTTCCTTTTCTTGTCCCATCCCAATCTCCCTGATAATTCTGTGATTCATAAATAAGCTGTCCCCACCTGTTAAAAATCTGAACAAGCACATCAATGTACTGATCTGTACCCAAATCAAACATCCATGTATCATTAAACCCGTCTCCATTGGGCGTAAATCCGTTGGGAATATTGCCATCCCACATTTTCATGGTAATAAAAGCTGTATCGCTACAAGTTTGATCAAATACTTCCACATGAAACCAATCCATATTTTGAGGATAACGCTCATAAAGATTATTCACTACCAATCTTAATGGAACAGAATCCTCAGCGCTCATTGTCCCGGGATTAAACTCCGGACTCTTCTTGTTTTCTTCGGTAACTGCAATAAAATCACTTCCTGCCTGACCCGCCTGCCATGTGTAAAACAGATCTGTATCGCCCGGAATATTTTGCAGATAAACATCAGCGATAGTATAACGATCATTCACACTTACCTGAATTGGTCGCTTGTTTTTACTGACCAGTGTAATCTGGTCAACTGTTTGGTCTTGTACGCTGATAACCGGATTTCTATATACCGTGATCGTATCCATTGACGCACAATAATTACTGTCATAGGTCAACAAGATAAAGTCAGTCTGATCTGTCGGATAGCCGGAAACAAAAGGATCCAATGTAAATAAAGTAGCATGACTTAACACTTTATCATGTTGTTTGTAATGATTCGAATCTGTCATTTGAGCCCACTCAATTGTAAGATCAAGAGTATCGGGTACCTCTGCATAAATAGTCACCTGATCTCCATCACACAAGGCAACACTATCGATTATCATACCATTGGAAGCTGTGCCTATCCAGATCAAACTATCATAATCACGCCTGAAATTCACATTAAAAGTCGTTTCATGCGTACATTCATTTTCATCAGTCAGTGTTAATTCGTATATGCCTGTTGACAAATTAAATATTGTATCCCTTATTACATCAGTAGCTGAATCATTATTTGACCATTTAAACCCGTAGGGGGGTACACCTCCATTTATATTATAAACAGTAATCATACCGACATCATCAAATTCATCCAGAATATACTTACAGTTTGCTCGTTTTACGCTGCTTCCTGACACAAAGATAGTATCCGGTGAATAAATTGTAAAAACAGTATCCCAGGTCTCCCCTGTTACAACATTCTCGACATACAAGCTATGGTTTTGTCCGGCAGGCAAAGCATCAAAAAGGTTAATCATCCTGTGTTGATATCCATAATTCACTGTATCCAATTCTTTTCCGTTATAAGCAATATAAAGTAAGGTATCCTTTTCATAAAAATCAGGAAATCTCAAACGAACAGATGCTCTATCACCATAACAAAGCACCGTATCACCAACAACTCCTTTTTTATCCGGAGTTCCCAAAATAGGTTCCGCAGCACATCCCGGACAATCCACTGCCTGAAAAACAATCAACTCTACATTCAGACGGTTTCTGTTGATTTCTTCTCTCACATAACAACCATTGCTATCCATTACATACGCATAATATACCACATTTAAGGTATCCCCATCAAAGACATATGAGTTGTCAAAGATAGAATCAGGCGGGTTACTGCCACTGCCGTCATACAATACCGTATCAATCGCATAGCGCAGATCACCGGTTCCTCCATGTGCAAAAATTGTAGTATTCGAATCAGTAAGTACAATGCTGTCAATTATTATGGCTGGGGGTTCTTTTATTTCAGTAAAATAAGTGGATGTACAACCTTCGCCATCGGTTACAAAAATACTATAATCTCCTGCAGGTAAACCGGTAAATTTTGGATCATTCGTTTGATTCCACTCAATTCCTTGTGTTGTATTCTCTATTCGATAATGGAACATGGGAACACCACCCGCAACCTGAACATATATTGATGCACCTCCTTCTCCATGACATAAAATCATTGAATCATGGACTTCTGCTGTAACTGAAAACAAAGGAACAGAATCAAACACAAAGTTAAAAACACTGTCATTTGCAGCATAACAACTATTGGTATCACGCACGGAGACATGGTATGTTCCTTGCAAAACATTTACAAAAACTGAATCGGACTGATATGAAGCACTGTCTTGTCCCAAAATAGAGTACATTAACCCGCCAGTTCCTCCTGTTGCATTGATGGTGACCGTTCGATGTCCGGTACATTCCAATGTTGTATCAACATCAGTAATAAGTATGGGATCCGGTTCGATTAATTCTACGGTATCGGTATTTATACCACATTCATTAGAATCTTCAATACGTACCATATACAAACCGGCATCCAATCCGATAAAATCACCAGTTAAAGAAGTATCAACCGGCACATTAAGATCTGACAGATAGTAAGTATAACCTGGTGTACCTCCTGTTCCCCGAACACCAATTGTTCCGTTTACATCTCCAAAGCAAAGAAGATCACTATGCCACAAAGAATCGACATCAACAGGCAATGGTTCATCAATAAGTATCGTATCGGACACATCGGAACATCCAGTCATATCTGTCACCTTCATCCGGTACATTCCGGCACCAAGCCCTTCTACTGTATCACTGGCAGGTGATAATATTCCCGAATTAATATCTTCCAATTCAAAAGAATAGGGTAGCTGTCCTCCCTGTACTTGTGTAATGATCACTGCACCTGCATCTCCTGCACATAAGATCATACTATCCAACAATGTTACTGATTGAATCCCGAATAAGGGAAGCGAGTCAAAAGAGATCGGCAAGCTGTCATTGCCGGCAAAACAACCATTTATATCACGTACTGAAACAAAATAGTCTCCATGTGCTACATTCTCAAACACATTGCTGGTTTGATAGCCCGGACTGCCACGTCCTGTAATGGAATATTCAAGCGGAGCTATCCCCCCTGTTGCTGTAATAGTCACCGTTCGAAAACCTGTACACTCAACAACAGAGTCAATTTGTGTGATCAGGGGCGGTTCAGGGTCCTGTAAACTAATTGTGTCCGAATATGTCACACATCCATTATCATCTATTACCCTGCCAAGATAATTCCCTTCCTGAAGATCTGAAAACACACCAGTCAGGTTGGTATCAATATCAGAAGACATATCTTGCAGAACAAACATATAAGAGCCTGTTCCATCAGATGCATCAAGTTGGATTTCCCCATCATTAAATCCGTAACAAGTTGGATTATCATAAGAAAGAACTGAAATAAGAAGCGGGTCGGGCTCTGTGATGATTAATGTATCTGTATATTCTGTACATCCCATCACATCAGTAATTTTTATAATATAATTACCTGCCGGAACATCTTCAAAAGTTCCTGAAGCATTTACAATGCCCAATGGCAATAAACGATAATTGAATCCTCCTGAACCTCCCGATGCCTGTACTTTGATAATCCCTGTACTATCACCACCACAAAGCGGTATCGAATCTACATAAACTGTATCAATAATAATAGGAGCCGGACTTTCTACAAAAACAGAAGCTGTATCAACACAACCCATGGCATCCGTTACAATTACATGCCATGTTCCCCCACATAGTGAAACCTGATCAACATTTCCGAAACCGGGATCATTCCACAAGCTATCACGCCACGCATAAGTAACAGCAGGAGGAGTTCCCCCACTAAAAGAAGCCATAGCCACCGCATCACATGTGTTATAGCAACTTACACGCAAACCTATAGGCACCCTGAATTCATTTATTCTGTCATCATAAATCGGGATTGTATCTATTCCGGAATCATAGGTAACAACTTTTGGTTGTCCTCCCACAGTGTCCACAAACTCAATGGTAACTCCATACATCTTACCATCTATTTCTCCGGCAGCATTTTTAACACTATCTTTTAATATCAGGCTCCATCCCCCTTCGGCAGGATTTAATCCGGTTAATGAAGACAAATCTTTATTTATATAGAAATCTCCGGTGATATTTCCTATATTATAATCACAAATATCCATCGGATCTTTGGTTATATTTGTATCTGTTGTAAATAAAACATTTTTGTAGTTTTGTGCAAAAGAACACATATTGAGATAATCAGCCTTTTTGATCAATAGCATATCCCCATTCGGTGTTCCAAGATAAATACTGAGATCCTGAGCTAGCGAATGATTTTTTGTGCTTAATCTAATATATATTTTGGTAGAAGAACTGATCAGGAAAGGTGCAGGAGCTCCGATGAAAGCATTAAGTTTCGGGGCTATATCCAAACGCATTGTGTCACTTACTATACCACATCCTGCTCCGGAATAAGCGTTCAGATACAAGTGAACAAAACCACTATCAAGGTCATTCAATCCGGGCATATATACAGGATGTAAAGTTGTCGAGTCGTCAAAAGTTCCATCTCCCAATGTCTTCCAAACCAGCGAATCTGCATTGGATGTATCTGCATCTGACAAATGATAAGAAGTACCATAACAAATCGCATCTCCTGAACCGGCGAAAGCTGAAGGTGCGCCAATCACTGAAACTGTTACGGATCCGGAGCCTTCAC
>CAYSRH010000144.1:0-5956 GCA_964433245.1 uncultured Bacteroidales bacterium
GCAAAAGCATTGCCCCGGCTTTCAAAGAAGGATATTGTTATTACTGCTGATACAATTGTCGTGCTGAATGGAAAAATAATTGGCAAACCTTTATCTGACGAACATGCCAAAGAAATGCTAAAGTCTCTTTCCGGGCAAACACATCAGGTGATTACAGGGGTTACTCTGACATCCCGGAGTAAACAAGTAAGTTTTTATGCAAGCTCTGATGTTACGTTTACCGATCTGAGCGATGACGAAATAGCGTACTATGTGAATCAACATAAACCTCTTGATAAAGCCGGTGCTTATGGAATACAGGAGTTTATAGGAATGATTGGTGTAACAGGAATGAACGGGAGTTTTTATAATGTAATGGGACTTCCTGTTGCTCTTGTGTATAAAAAAATAAGGGATTTTATCAAGTGATAAAATCCCCAAAGAAATTTTGCAAAGAAAACGTTTTGCTTTGTTCTTTTATCCTTTTAACAACACAAGGTGTGCATGTCTGAAGTAATGTCCATGTAAATCATTGGCATAGTTTTCCATGATTTCCTTTCCTTGTCCGGTTTCATTATCTCCACATCTGTAAAGAGCACGTGCAATATGAATTTCCCGAAGCACATTATTTCTGAAAATCACATCATTTCTATTTCCATTTACAGCTTGACGTGCCTTCTCGTAGGTTGTGACGTGATGTCCGCTTATGCCTTCCATATCCAATAATTTACTCAATACAGGAACTGCTTTGTTGCTGTTCAATCCTTCGAATGCCAGTGCAATTGCCCTGAAATGAGAAAAATAGTGGTTGGGTGTCAGGAGTTCTGCTTTTTTTATAACCGTAGGAAGTGCCACTTGATTTCCAGTTTCTCCCAAAGCCATAATCAAACTATCAAGCTTGCTCATACATCGTCCGAATTGCCCCATACCGGTAAAGTTCCAGCCTTCATCCCACGCCTCGTATGAATCAACAGCATCTATTACATGTTGGATTCCGGTGTTATCACCCACCATGCACAAAATATGTGCGTAATTGACCTTTTCTGATTCAACATTCGTTGAGGACAAAGCTTTTTTTAAGAGTGGCTTGGATTTCTCTACATCTGTCATCAGTACTTCTAAGCCTTTGAAGTTGTCGTGAATCTTTGTAAGGGCATCCTGAAATGCTTCATCAGGGTAGGGGAAGTTGTCTTTATCTGTTAACACTCTTTCCGGCAATATGTTCTTTTCTACAAGATATTTTTGGATCTTTTTAATGTCAACTTCCCGAATCGAGGTGTTTTCTTTTATAGCAAAACAACTCAAGTAGCCAACTGAGTATCCCTGATTTTGTAAACAGGGTTGCATACGTATGATCGGCATGGCATCCCTGTGCGCACTGGCTCCTAATCCTGTTACGAGTATATTATCCAGTCCTTTGGGTAACAAACTTCTTAACGGAAGATCGGTATCGTAGATCTTATTTCTTTCTGCAGGAGGTTTAATTGTAAAGAATGGATCAATGGTGTAACTGTGTGTGTCAAAAGAACTTTCATGAAATGATATTGTATCCGGATATCTTCGTTTGTTATACACGTCAAGTACAGATACTTCATAATCTCCAATAACACGTTTCCTTTCCCGTGTTTGAGAAAGTTTCCCGATGTCGTAGAAATTATCGAATTTGGCTTTCCCTGATATCTGTAAACGTGTAATGTCAAATACATCGTTATCATCTGTGAATGTCCAGTCGGTATTGTTATAGTGATCGCCCAGATTAATGGGGGGGAGACCGCTTCCCTGAATAGAAAATGTTTTTTCATCTGTATAGTTATATCCTGCTCCGGCAGCAATGGCGATGTCTGCACTTCCGGATGAGTCAATAACTATTTTGGATAGCACAACACCCATTCCATCAGGTGTAGCAATAACGACTCCTTTTACTTTCCCATTATCGACAAATGCGCCACAACCCAGCACCCCAAACCAAATATCACCACCTGCATTGCGTATCTCTTTTCGATACCATTCTATCTTCCAGTCAAAATTCCATTCCATGCCGGAAGGTGTTTTTTGTCGTGGGTGACCGAATGGAGCCATTTGCTTTACGCCCTGGTCTATCTCTTTTGTGAAACCTTCTCTGTAACCGTCCCAGTATCTGCCTATCATTCCGGAAGTTTGGGTGCCTCCCAGGGCATGGAGGTATTCAAGCACCAATGTTTTGGCTCCGTGACGTGAAGCACTGATCCCGGCATTGGCTCCGGCTGTTCCGCCTCCCATCACAACAATCTCGTATTCTCCAACAACGGGCAGTGACGTCCCTCCAATAGCAACTGACTTACCTCCAAGACCGGGTCGCATGATCTCTGATACCTGACCAACAACACCCCGCAGATTATCCACGCCTTTTACAGGTTTTATATCCACTTTCCCTGATCGTGAAACAGATTGGGCTTCTTTTGCTGCTGATTTTCCCAGTATTTCTCCTACAAGGATACTGTTGTAAGGTGTCAATATTTCTTCTGCTGTTGTTCTGGGCACATCAGCACAGGCCCCTAAAATATAAATGCCTTTTCTGTTTTTAGGTTGACATGCATCCACAGAAAAGTTCCCCAGGTTCAATTCACCATGCTTATAAGGTGTTTTACCTGCTATCTTAAAAGGGGGAATATAAAAGAGACGGTCAGCAGAATCCAACTGATCCGGATCCCATACTTTTGTTCTAATTCTTTGCTCAATGTCAGAAAGACTTTCGAATGACCAGTCTTTTACCTTATACTTAAATGTATATTCATTCGTATTGAACTTTTGGTTACCACGACTTGGGGAGATGGGGAGTACACGAAGATTCAACCTTGCATTGGGAGATGTGCTATTCCCGACAGTAATAAATTGGAAAGTGTGTTCTTTTTCTGCATCACCTCCGGATAGCTTGATCCCTGCCAGCTGACCAACGGATGCATTGTGCGTAGCATCAATGATAACCTTGCCCAATACAATTTGTCGACCATTTCTGTTTGCAATGATTACTCCTGCCGGTTGCATCATCTCGTCAAACAATACATCGGTTACATAACTGGAATATAAAAAGTTTATCTTGTTGTCGATAAGCTCATGTTCCAGTGTTTTTTTTGCATGAAAAGGTGTCGATTCATTCTGACCCGGAAAGACCTTGTTCAATAAACTGTGATATCCGGTTTTTTCATCAAAAAAGTGTTTGAAATTTCCACACACGTCTTCGCCCATGTAAGGAAGATAACCAACCATAAATACAGATGCGCCATTTCTTTTTGCTTCAATGGATGCAGCTATACTACCCATGGTACTACCTGCAACAATTACATCAACGTCATCAATTACCGGCAACTTGCCCTCTGGCATGAGACAGTACTTGCCTCCTTTGTACTTTTCTAATCGAGGTTCAATACCATACATGTAATTGAATTGGAGAAATGCGGCGCCCAATGCACTTGTCCTTATAAAATCTCTCCTTTTCATAAAATGCAAGATTATATTATTAGTTTATAAATTGCAAATGTTTAAAAACACAATAATAATAATAATAAATTTAAGGCGAAAAAAAATCGTGAAAATCGAAACTTATGTGCCATAAGTCACAAACTTTGTATTGCAATAAGTGTATCTTGCAAACGATTATATTGTGGTTTTATTATAAATATATAGGATGAGTAAATACGTGATTCTCGGAGGTGTTGCCGGAGGTGCAACAACAGCAGCTCGTTTAAGACGAAATGATGAATTTTCAGAAATTATTATGCTTGAAAAAGGCAGACATATTTCATATGCAAACTGTGGCTTGCCTTATTACATTGGAGGTGTAATTAAAGAAAGAGAAAAATTGCTGGTGCAAACACCGGAAAGCTTTTCTGCCCGCTTTAATATTGATGTGCGTGTCTTATCGGAAGTGCTGTCTATCGATCCCAAGAAGAAACGAATACAGGTAAAAGATCATAAGAGGGAAAAAACCTACGAAGAATCATATGATAAGCTGGTGCTCTCACCGGGGGCAAAACCATTAAAGTTTCCTATTGAAGGAATTGATTTGCCCAATATCTTTACCTTACGAAATGTTACCGACACAGATAAAATAAAAAATTATGTCGATGAAAAACTTCCTTATTCGGTAGTGGTTATTGGGGGCGGATTTATTGGTTTGGAGATGGCTGAAAATCTCCATCACCAAGGGATAAAGGTTACATTGGTGGAAGCCGCTCCCCAGGTGATGAATATGATGGATCCTGAAATGGCAGCACTGATCCATCAACAGTTCAAAGAAAATGAAGTGGCTCTCTATTTACATGATAAGGTTACTGCATTTAAAAAAAATGGAGAATCATTAACGATTGTACTCGATAGTGGAAAAGAGATTGATGCTGATTTTGTTATTTTTTCTGCAGGAGTTAAGCCTGATACAGCAGTTGCTGAAACAGCCGGTGTTGCCATTGGTGAACATGGAGGTATTATTGTAAATGAATACCTGCAAACATCAGAAAAGGATATTTATGCCGTGGGTGATAGTATTGAGTTTGACCACCCTATAACACACCAAAAATCAATTGCTTATCTTGCCGGACCTGCCAATAAACAAGGTAGGATATTAGCTGACAATCTGGTCTTTGGACACAAGAAAAAATATACCGGATCTATCGGCACGGCCATTGCCCAGGTGTTTGATGTGACGGCTGCTGTTGCCGGATTATCGGATAAACAGCTTAAAGCGTCAGGTATATCATTTATTTCAACCATTATTGATGGTTCTTCACACGCAGGATACTATCCTGATGCCATGCCCATGACACTGAAAATAAGTTTTGATCCGGAAAATGGCAGGTTATATGGGGGACAAGTGGTTGGAATCAGTGGCATTGATAAACGTATTGATATGATTTCCACTGTGATAAAGAAGAACGGGACGATCTATGACTTACAGGAAATTGAACATGCTTATGCTCCTCCTTTTAGTTCTGCTAAGGATCCGGTGAATCAGATAGGTTTTAATGCAGAGAATATTATAAAAGGTTTTTTTAAACCTTTGTCTCCTTATGAATTGGATGAACGTGATCCGGAAAAAACATTCCTGCTGGACATCAGAACTGAGGATGAATGTGCTTTGGGCATCTTGCCCGGTGCTGTTAATATACCTTTGGATAATATACGCCAGAGGATAAAGGAAATTCCTAAGGATAAACCTGTTTATATTTACTGTGGAGTGGGATTGCGAGGATATGTAGCAGCACGTATCCTTAAACAGTATGGATACGATGTCTATAATCTTTCCGGAGGATTAAAAGTTTATCACGCTGCAACACAGGAACAGAACTATGAAATTGCGTTTAAACCCCAGTTAAATGAAAAAGCGAAGACTATGCAGACAAAAGATTATAGTACAGGGAAAAGTGTTGTCGTTGATGCTTGTGGATTGCAATGCCCGGGACCTATTTTACGGCTGAAAAAAGAAATGGATACGATCGGGATAGGAGATCGTGTGGTTCAAACGGCTTCGGATCCGGGATTTTTCAAAGATGTTGCTTCCTGGTGTAATGTCACGGGAAACAAACTGATTGATGTGAAAAAGGAAGATGGAAAGATCACGGCAATTGTGGAAAAAACTGATCCGGAAACTGATGCTACACCTGATACAGGGATAAAAAATAATCAAAAGACAATTGTCGTCTTTAGTGATGACCTGGACAGGGCACTGGCATCATTTGTAATTGCTAATGGTGCTGCATCAATGGGGCGGGAGGTCACCTTGTTTTTTACTTTCTGGGGACTTAATGTTGTGAAAAAAATAAAGAAGCCGAAAGTGAAAAAAGATTTGTTTGCAAAAATGTTTGGCTTTATGATGGCTTCTGATAGTCGAAAACTAAAGCTTTCTAAAATGAATATGGCCAATATGGGGCGTGCCATGATGCGTTTTCGTATGAAAAGTAAAAAAGTAGATTCCCTGGAATCAATGATCATGCAGGCACAACAG
>CAYSRH010000145.1:0-2360 GCA_964433245.1 uncultured Bacteroidales bacterium
AGAGTACTTTTTTCATGATAATTTAGGTTTTAAATGAGTAATAAAAGTAATTAATAATTAAGATTTATTGGTCAAAAGTAATGTTTTTAGATAAAACCACCAAATAAATTGCTTTTTTTTTATTTCGCGGGTTTTTCGGTCAGCATAAAATCCAATTGTTTTCTGCTTAGGTCAGCCCTTGCGACAGTGACCGTTACCGCATCGCCAAGTCTGTATATTTTTCTGCTTCTCCGTCCGATCAGGCAGAGGTTTTCTTCGTCGTATTCATAAAAATCGTCTGTCAATTCAGCCATGGGCACCATCCCTTCGCAACGACTTTCCACTAATTCCACGAAAATACCGGGGTGCGATACCCCACTGATCACCCCTTCGAATGTTTCGCCAATTTTGTCGGACATGTATTCTACCTGCTTGTATTTGATGGAGGCTCTTTCAGCTTCCGTAGCGAGTATTTCCATTTCGGAGCAGTGTTTACAATCTTTTTCGGTTTTTTCTGCATCCGGAGGCTTGTTTTCTGAGAGTGCATCCTGTAGTATCCGGTGTACCATCATATCAGGATAACGCCTGATGGGGGAGGTGAAGTGGGTGTAATCGGAAAATCCCAGTCCGTAATGCCCCAGGTTGTTAACGGTATAGCGGGCCTTGGACATGGCTCGTAAAATCAATACTTCCAACAGGTTCTGTTCTCTTTTGCCTTCTATTTGTCCAATCAACTCATTAATGGATTGCGACAGGTTTTCCTGATTATTAAGGTTGATCTTGTATCCGAATTTTTTAATAAAAAAACTGAGTTGATTGATCTTGTCCGGGTTGGGAGGTTCATGTACCCGATACACCGATGTATAGGGTTTGTCTCCTTTTTTTTGTTTGAAGCGTGCTGCCACAGAGCGGTTGGCCAGCAACATATATTCTTCTACCAGCTTGTTGGCTTCTTTCTGTTCTTTTAATACCACACCCAAAGGCACACCTTTTTCATCAATTTCAAAACCCACTTCAATTCGATTCAGGGCAATGGAGCCTTGTTGAAATCGTGCCTTGCGAAGTTTTACTGCCATATCCTGCAGAATACCGATTTCTTCGTGCAGGTCACCCTTTCCTGTTTCAATAACGGATTGTGCTTCTTCATAAGTAAATCGCCGGTCTGAATTGATGATGGTTTTCCCAAACCATGATTTATGTACATTGGCTTCTGTATCCATTTCAAATACGGCTGAGAATGTCAGCTTGTCTTCATTCGGTCTGAGGGAGCAAAGTCCGTTGGAAAGGCGTTCGGGAAGCATCGGCACCACCCTGTCCACAAGATATACGGAAGTGCCCCGTTCATAGGCTTCCCGGTCCAATACAGAGCCGGGCTTTACATAGTGTGTTACATCAGCAATGTGTATCCCTACTTCGAAGTTTCCGTTTTCGAGTTTTTTGAATGATATGGCATCATCAAAGTCTTTGGCATCGTGTGGATCAATGGTAAAGGTGGTGGTTTTACGAAAGTCCCTTCGCTTTTTTATTTCTTCTTTTGAGATGGCGTCAGGAATGTTTTCTGCCTCTTTTTCTATTGTTTTATCAAATTCATAGGGGAGACCGAATTCGGAAAGTATGGCGTGCATCTCTGTGTCGTTATTCCCCGGCATGCCAAGGATATCAACAACTTTTCCGTAAGGGTTTTTTGCCCGTTCGGGCCATTCGGTGATCTCGGCAATGACTTTCTCCCCGTCTTTTGCCCCGTTCAGGTCATCTTTATGAATAAAAATGTCGTAGGGCATTTTGTAGTTGTCAGGGATCAGGAAAGCAAAGTTGCGGGACATTTCGAGTGTGCCGACAAAGCTTTTTCTTTTTTGGTTTAACACCTCAACAACCTCCCCCTCCGGTGAAGAGGATTTCTTCTTAACATACAGGAAGATGCGTACTTCATCACCATCCAAAGCATGGTGCAGGTTTTTTTGTGCGATCATCACATCATCTTCTAACAGGTCTGTCCGGACAAATCCGTAGCCACGGGAGGTCATCATCATTTTGCCGGTCAGGAACTGATCCCGGGATTTGAGTTTGAATTGTCCCCGGCTTACTTCTGTCAGAAATTTATCTGTAGCGAGGTCTTTCAGTACCTGATTTACCAATTGTTTGGAGGCGCTGTCACGAAGTTTTAGTTGTGCGCCAAGTTGTTTGTAGTTGTAAGGCTTGTTGGGATTCCTGTTGAAGATATCTCGTAGTTTTGAAGATATCTGCTTTCGTGTAAGTGTCTTTGCCTGCTTGATGTGGTCTTTTTTCTTTCTTGATTTCTTGCTCATTCTTGTTGTATTTTTTCGGAATTTCTTCAACCGATTTCCGTTTGTCAAAATTACTTTTTTTTTAATACTTTCGCC
>CAYSRH010000145.1:2460-5940 GCA_964433245.1 uncultured Bacteroidales bacterium
TTTCGCCTCTACGAGGCTTTGTTTTTTTTATTCGTTCCTAACTTTTTTTGAACGTCAGACTAAAAGCCACAGCGTGGCGACAATATGGTAAAACAGCCATTGTTGCCACCCTCCCCCAATCCCCGGGGCGAAAGTATGGGAACCAAAAGTAAGTCGATGGAAATATATCATGATTGATAAGGGTCTCAAAAACACCATGTCTTACAATGGCTTGTAAAACTACATATTATTATTGTCTCCATTGTGTCAATAAATAATTTTTATTGGTAATTTTGACATCTAAAAAAAAGAACAATTTATGTCTGAACTACAGATTTACAATACACTATCCAGGAAGAAGGAGCGTTTCAAATCCATCAAAGAGGGCTTTGCCGGACTTTATGTTTGCGGTCCCACAGTATATGGCGATGCACATCTCGGGCATGCCAGACCTGCCATCACCTTTGATGTGCTTTTCCGTTATTTGAAACACCTGGGATATAAAGTACGTTATGTGCGGAACATCACTGATGTTGGTCATCTGGAAAATGATGCAGATGAAGGGGATGATAAGATTGCCAAAAAAGCTCGTCTCGAGGAACTGGAACCTATGGAAATTGTCCAGCACTATACGAACAGGTACCACAAGAACATGGAACAACTGAATGTTTTATCTCCATCCATAGAGCCCCGGGCAACAGGACATATCGTTGAACAGATAGAATTGATCAGAATATTACTGGATAAGGGATATGCTTACGAGAGCAATGGGTCTGTTTATTTTGATGTGGATAAGTACAACAAATCGCATCATTATGGCAAGCTTAGTGGCAGGAAGATAGAAGATCTGATATCACAAACCAGAGAACTTGACGGGCAGGGAGAGAAACGAAACAACCTCGACTTTGCTTTATGGAAAAAAGCCACCCCCGAACATATTATGCGATGGCCGTCACCCTGGAGTGAAGGATTTCCCGGTTGGCACCTTGAGTGTACAGCTATGGGGGCAAAATACCTCGGAGATATATTTGATATTCACGGGGGAGGCATGGACTTGCTGTTTCCGCACCATGAGTGTGAAATAGCACAATCTGTCGCAGCACACGGACATGATTCGGTACGCTACTGGATGCACAACAACATGATCACCATCAATGGGCAAAAGATGGGCAAGTCGCTGGGGAACTTCATTACATTGAATGATTTCTTTTCCGGCAACCATCAATTGTTAGAGCAGGCGTATTCGCCTATGGCTGTCCGCTTCTTCATGTTGCAGGCACATTACCGGAGCACGCTTGATTTTAGCAATGAAGCATTGGCTGCAGCGGAAAAAGGGCTGGACAGGTTGATGAAGGCAATAGGCATGATCAACATGCTGCCCGTAGAGAAAAACGCAACGGTGGATGTGGAAAAAATCCATAAGGCTTGCAAGGAAGCTATGGATGACGACATGAATACGCCCATTGCAATCGCCCATCTTTTTGATGCAGTGAAAATAATCTACCGCATCAAGGAAGGAAAAGAAAAAATTGATGAACAAAACAAACAGCGATTACAGGATTTATTTGTTATTTATTTTGTTGACATCATGGGAGTTGATGTACAACAGGACAAAGAAAGAGAAGATAAAGAAGAACAGGTAGTTGCAGGACTAATGTCCATGTTGTTGGAAATGAGGCTTGATGCGAAAAAGAACAAAGATTTTTCTTTGGCAGATAAAATACGCCAGCAATTGACAGGTCTTGGTGTTCAGATAAAAGACACCCCACAGGGAACGGAGTGGGAAATATCATAAATGTGTGTAAAGCGATAATTCCGATAGGCAATATAAATATGGGAGCAGGCATGCCTGTAAGGATACAATCCATGACCAATACATGTACCTCAGATGTTGAGGCGACGGTGGCACAGTCTATCCGGATCATTGAGGCAGGGGCTGAGCTGCTCAGGATCACAACACCAGGCTTAAAAGAAGCCAAAGCCCTGATCAAAATACGTAGTATATTACGGAAAAAAGGATATACAACACCTGTTGTGGCAGATATACATTTCAACCCGAAGATGGCCGAATTTATTGCTCCTCATGTAGAGAAAATAAGGATAAATCCCGGAAATTTCGCAGACAAAAAAAAGGGCAGCACCATTGTTTATACAGACGCTTCTTACAGGGATGAACTCATACGGGTGGAACAGCGTTTCATCCCATTGGTGGAAATCTGCAAACAACACCAGACGGCAATGCGGATTGGCGTTAATCATGGCTCCCTGTCTGATCGGATTATCAGCCGTTATGGCGATACCCCGGAAGGAATGGCTGAAAGTGCCATGGAGTTTTTGCGTATCTGTAAAAAGATGGACTTTCATCAGCTTGTGGTGTCAATGAAGTCCAGTGATGTGAAAGTGATGATCTATGCCACCCGGATCCTTGTTTTGATGATGAAGAAAGATAATTTATGTGTCCCTGTACATCTCGGTGTTACGGAAGCAGGAAGCGAAACAGAAGGGAGGGTGCGTTCTGCAGCAGGGATAGGTCCTTTGCTGTTGAACGGAATTGGAGATACCATCAGGGTGAGCCTTACAGAATCACCCGAATCAGAGATACCTGTTGCACGCAGTTTGGTGAAAAATTTTTCGAAAAAGAAAGAAATTGCATTGAAAGACCAATCCATCGCTTATGAACAAAAGGCAGTATATGCAAGCGCACATATAGGAAAAGGAAAACAAGCTGTGGTGATCGCCGGGGGACAATCATCCCTGATTGATAAAGAAAAAGATTTGTTATTGAAGGAAATTAAGATATTTGATAAATTTCCGGAGAATAGCTCTTTAGATCACGATGGCTTTGTGTTTTTTCATGCATCTGCTGACAGTTTGCGAGGAGGGAATTTCCCCCCTGAGGCTATTCCTGTTGTTGAGGTAAGTGATTTGCCTGATCTGCAAGGTATCCGTTCCCCCCTGATATTAAAATTAACGATCGGTCATATGAACAGGGAAGATGTTGTGTTACGGGCATCAGGAATATTCAGTTATTATCTTAGCAATGGCATCGGCAATGGTATCTGGATACAGGGCAAAGATGCCGGTTTTTTAACAGAACTTTCGTTCCATATCTTACAGGCATGTGGACTCAGAAGAACCAGAACAGAATATATATCATGCCCTTCGTGTGGCAGAACAAAGTTTGATATTGAGAGATCAGTAAAGGAGGTCAAAGCAAAAACAAGTCATTTAAGTCATCTGAAAATAGCTGTTATGGGCTGTATTGTCAATGGTCCGGGAGAGATGTCTGATGCTGATTATGGATATATCGGGGAGGGGAAAGGAAAAATATCTCTTTTTAAAGGAAAGGAGTGTGTAAAGAAAAATGTTGATGAGAAAATCGCTACGCAGGAACTGATAGAGATGATCAAGGCCTATGATGACTGGAAGGAAATATAGAATAAAGAATCAGTAGTGTCCGACTAAATTCCAACAGGTCACCGCTATGCGGTTATGTTACTT
>CAYSRH010000146.1:0-5937 GCA_964433245.1 uncultured Bacteroidales bacterium
AATGGTGTGTATGTACATGTTTTGTGTTATATAATTATTCTGCAATATACAAAAAAATAATAAATCAACTCACATTCATTACAAAACCTTACTGTTCCTTTAATAACAATAAAAACAGGGTGAATCCACTTACAGAAAACAGATTTTTATCGTTAAATCGTTCAAAAACAACATGTTTTATTTGTTTTCAAAAAAATGTTATTATTTTAACAGATAAATGGTTGTAAGATTCAAATAATTACTTTAAATTGCACCACATTTCATTGGCAGGATGTCATTTAAGATTTTAGGAATTTTTCATTTCTTATAAGATTAAGTAAGATTAAGGCAGGAAAGGACAAACAAGAATATTTAAGAAAATTCATGTAATGTTATTATAAAAACAAGTCAAAAATGATTCAAATGAAAACACTTATTCAGGAAATTGTGAAAAAACATGGGAATTCAAGGGAAAGTCTCTTGCCTGTTTTGCAGGAAATCGTAAAAAAAAATAGCTATATCACAGACGAAGATATAGTTGAAATTGCAAATGCGCTGGATATGTCAGCGGCAGAGATTTATGGAACAGCATCATTTTATTCATTCCTTGATACAGAAAAACGGGGAAAATATGTGATACGTGTATGTAAGTCCATTATTGCAGTAATGAAAGGGAAAGAACAAATTGTGAATACCATTCAGGATATCTTAAATATTAAGCTAGGGGAAACGACGCATGACAATATGTTTACCTTGCTTGAAACCAACGATATAGGTTGGAGTGACAGGGAGCCGTCCATGTTAATTAATGACAAGGTTTATACGGATCTGACACCGGAGAAAACAAATGAAATTATTCAGTCTTATATAAGTCAAAACTGATAATAATAAAACATATCAATATAGTAAGATGTTAATAGAAACAAAAAAAACGAAAAGAAGATGAATGAGAAAATAAAAAAAGTAGATTATATTTTTTCTAAAGATTGTAATAGTGAAGATATTCTTAAATCTGCAATAAAAAAGGACAAAGATACTTTTATTCAGGAATTGATTGATTCAGGTCTTAGGGGACGGGGAGGCGCTGGTTTTCCAACCGGACTGAAATGGAAATTTGGAAAATCTGCCCCCGGAGATGAAAAGTATGTTATTTGCAATGCTGATGAAGGTGAGCCAGGTACATTTAAAGACAGGGTTATTTTACAGCAGGTTCCATGCAAGGTGTTGGCAGGGATGGCACTGTGCGGACATATTGTCGGTGCAAAATGGGGTTTTATTTATCTTCGTGGCGAGTATATCTGGATGCGGGAAGATTTGCAAAAAGAAATCGATAAAGCGCACCAACTATTTCGTTCTTTGAATCTTGATTTTACCATTGAGATCAGAATGGGAAGCGGTGCTTATGTATGTGGAGAGGAAACGGCATTGATGGAATCAATGGAAGGAAAGCGGGGAGAGCCGAGGAATAAGCCTCCATTTCCTACGTCTGAAGGATTCAGAGGGAAACCAACAATTATAAACAATGTAGAAACATTAATTTATGCATTGATGATTGCCCAAATAGGTGCTTCTGAGTTCAATTCATTGGGGACAACTGATTCAGCAGGATCAAAAGTGTTTTCTGTTTCAGGAGACACAAAGAAACCCGGAGTGTATGAATTGGAACTTGGAATGAAGCTGTCTGATTTTGTTGATATGTTTGGAGATGATGATACCAAAGCTGTTCAGGTTGGTGGTGCTTCAGGGTTTTGTGTGCCACGCAGAAAATTCGATAAGACAATAATAGGTTTTGAAGGTATGCCTACCGGAGGATCAATGATGCTTTTCAGCAGCCACCGTTCAATGTACAATGTCCTTCATAATTATCTTGATTTTGCTGTTGAGGAAAGCTGTGGACAATGTACGCCTTGCAGGGTAGGATGTCAACAATTAATGAAGGGTATTGAAGCGATAAAAGTCAGAGAAAAAGATGTAAGATATCTCGATGAGTTGGTTAAATTATCTGAGTCTATGCAGGTGGCTTCAAAATGTGGTTTTGGTCAGGCAATGGGCAACGGATTCAAATATATTGTGAAAGAATTTAAAGAAGAAATAATTTATTAATTTTTTAATAGGAGACAATTATGGTTAATTTAAAAATAAATAATATTCCGGTAAGCGTTGAAGAAGGATCTACTATTTTAGATGCTGCAAAGAAGCTAAATATTAAAATACCTACTTTGTGTCATCATGAAGATTTATGTGTAGCGGGCAATTGCAGGGTTTGTGTTGTAGAACAGGCTGGGGTCACAAATTTACATGCATCGTGTGTTGCACCTGCTGCTGAAGGAATGGAAATATTTACCAATAGCGAAAAAGCAAGAAAAGCCCGTAAGCATGTTATTGAGTTATTGCTTTCAGAACATAATTCTGAATGTATAAAATGTTACAAAAATGGAAAGTGCGAGTTACAGGCTTTGGCATCAGACAATGCGATAGGGGATTATCCATTTATTGATCTGGTTCCATTTCATGAATATTTTATAGATCAGTCATCGCCTTCTATCATAAAAGATGATAGCAAATGTATCAGGTGCCAGCGTTGTGTGAGGACTTGTGACAATCTCCAAAAAGTAGCTGCTGTTGCTGTGGCCAATAAGGGTAGTGAGCAAAAAATCTCAACGTTTTTTGATAAGCCGATGGCAAATGTAGTTTGTACAAATTGCGGACAATGTATTAATCGTTGCCCGACTGGTGCGTTAACAGAAAAAAATTATATTGAAGATGTTTTTGATGCTATTTATGATAAAGATATTCATGTGGTTGTCCAAACAGCACCTGCCGTCCGTATAGCACTTGGAGAAGAATTTGAAACCAAAGAGGCCAGGGTGACAGGGAAGATGGTGACGGCATTGAAACGTCTGGGGATAGATGCTGTACTTGATACTGATTTTACAGCTGACCTGACAATTATGGAGGAAGGGACGGAACTTCTGACCCGCTTGAAACAAGCTCTCGTTGATGGAAATAAAGACATTGCTCTTCCTATGACTACTTCTTGTTCTCCGGGATGGATCAAGTTTATAGAACATAAGTTTCCTGAATTTCTGCCAAATGTTTCTACTTGTAAATCCCCACAGCAAATGTTTGGGGCATTGGCAAAAACATTCTATGCTCAAAAAAAGAAACTGGATCCTTCAAAAATAGTATCAGTATCCATAATGCCTTGTACGGCAAAAAAATATGAAGCCAATCGTCCTGAAATGAGAGATAGTGGATACAAGGATGTGGATTATGTTTTAACAACGAGAGAATTGGCGAAAATGATCAGGCAGGCAGGCATTGATTTTGACACATTGGAAGAAAGCAAATATGACAGCATTATGGGTGATTCAACCGGTGCCGCTGTTATTTTTGGTGCTACCGGTGGTGTAATGGAAGCTGCTATTCGTACTGCCTATGAAATAGTAACGGGCAGGGAAGTGCCTTTTGATAATCTTAATATTACGCCTGTCAGAGGAATGGAAGGTGTCCGGTCAGCATCATTAAAAATTGAAGGTTGTGTGGATGATTGGAAGTTTCTTGAAGGAGTAGAATTAAAAGTTGCGATCGCTCACGGGCTGGTAAATGCCAATGAAGTAATGAAAGCAGTGAAAGAAGGAAAGGCTGATTTCCATTTCATTGAAGTAATGGCATGTCCCGGGGGATGTCTTGGCGGTGGAGGACAACCTGTTCCGACAAGTCCTGAGATCAGGCAAAAACGTGCTGATGCAATTTATGATGAAGACATGCATATGCCGGTCAGAAAGTCTCATGAAAATCCTGAAATCAAGCAGATTTATGAAGAGTTTCTTGAATCGCCTTTGGGACATAAATCGCATGAATTATTGCATACACATTATGTTGAAAGAGTAAGGTATTAAGTTTAGTCTGATTTATAAAATAAAAAAAAGATGCAAGGTTTTTTTCTTGCATCTTTTTTTATAAAATCAATTAAAATTAATAATGTGTAATTGATGCGAAATTAAATACGAATTCCCATTACAATGATATCGTCAATGGCTTCGTATTGATCACCCATCCAGTCAACAATTGTTTTTTCCATGATTTCTTTTTGTTCTTTCATTGGTTTTTTATGATTTTCCAGAAACATGGTCTTCATGTTTTTGATCATGAATTTTTTCCCATTCGGTCCTCCGAACTGATCCTGATAACCATCAGAGAAGATATATATACAGTCATCTTTTTGTATGGGGATTGTATGACTTGAAAAAGGTATATCTGCTTTAACATAAACACCTACAGGCATTTTATCTGCTTTGTACTGTAAAATTTCATTGTTTCTTATCATTATAAGTGGATTGTTTGCTCCCGCATACTCTAATATATTCTTTTGTTTGTCTATAATGCAGATGGCCATATCCATTCCGTCCTGGCTAGTGCCTGTTTCTCCGGTCTGATGAAGTGATGTAATAATATGTTTTCGTAGCTGATTAAGAATTTCATCTGCACCTATTTCTTTTGATTGATTAACAATCTCATTTAGAAAAGCAATTCCCAGCATACTCATAAAAGCTCCGGGAACGCCATGCCCTGTACAGTCAGCAGCAACGAGGATTACCTTATTGTTTTGTTCAGTTGCCCAATAGTAATCACCACTTACAATATCACGGGGTCTGTATAGAATAAAATATTCAGGTTGTATTAGTTCGTTAAGCATTTTTTCAGGAGGAAGTATAGCTGTTTGAATACGGCTTGCATATTGGATGCTATCTGTAATTTCTTTCTTTTGTTCACTGATCAGTTCATTCTTTTCTTCGAGTAGGTGATTCTTTTTCTTGATCTGTTGGTTTTGCCGGAAAACCAAAACCATAAAGCCGGCAATGAGAATAAGCACAAAGATAAATGCGATGATGACGATACGCTGTGTCCTGTTTTGTTGGTGAGCCAGATTGTTTTCAAGCTGTAACTGACGATTCACTTGTTCCTTTTTTTCCGTTTCATATTGGGTCTTTATTTCATTAATGATACGGGAATTTTCTTCATTGAAAAGCGAATCACTAATTTCCTTGAATCTTTTATAGTTAAAAAGTGCTGCCTGATACAGGTGCATACTTTCTTTTATTTCAGAAATATTTTCATAACAGGATTTTTTGAGTTCTTTTGAGTCAATTTCATAGGCGATACCCAATGCTTTATTTAAAAAATCCAGTGCTTTTTCTTTTTCTTCTAATTTTTCATAATTTTTTCCTAACTGAAAGTACCCCAGGCTTAGTTCATACCTGTTATTTATTTCTCGACTTATGGATACAGATTCATTGTATATTTCAAGCGCTTTTTCGTATTCTCCAATGGTGGTATAAATACGACCTATGTTGCTCAGAGAGCCTGCCATACCCAATTTATACCCTATTTCATTTTGAATGTCATAAGCTTGTTGATAATATTCTAATGCTTTTTGGAAATAGTTTTTTTTGTCTCTTTTATTTAATATAGAATCAGCAAAATTTCTACCGTATTGCATGCGAAGTTCTGTTTCTTCTATTTTGAAAAAAATTGTTCCCATGTTATTCAATGAATAGGCAGTTTGTAACTGATTATCCTGCTTTTTTCTGGTTTCAAGGGCCATTTCATGATAATTAAGCGCCTGTCGGTAAGTATTGAGGTTGTCTTCGTAAAAATCACCTACAACAAGATTTTCATATATTGTCGCAATATTGTTATAGCAGGTAGCAATGCCCTCCAAAAAATTAATTTCTTCGAAGTAGGAAAGCGCTTTGTTATAATTGACGATAGCTTCGGAATAGTTGCCAATTCTTTGGTAAACATTTCCCATATTGGTTAAAGCAATTGCTGCTCCACGCTGGTCATCTACTTCCTGTTTAATTTCAAAGTATTGCTGATAGTAATACAGGGCACTGTCATACCGTTGAATGTTAAAATATATGATGCCTGTAGAATTATATACTTTAGAAATTC
>CAYSRH010000147.1:0-5934 GCA_964433245.1 uncultured Bacteroidales bacterium
GGAAAACCTGTTACATTTTTATCTACCAGTGGTATGTCTGAATATAACAGTAGTGGGTTGAAATACCTTTGGAGTACAGGTGATACAACTTTCAGTATACAGATCGATCCTTCTACGGATAGTACTTTTTATGTAACGGTGACCCTGGATAATGAGTGTAATATGACAGCTGTGGATAGTGGATCAATGACGGTGAGTGGACCTATTTTTCCTCAAGCATTTCCTGAAGATACACTTGTTTGTATATATGATTCTGTTCTTTTGCATGCAGAAGGAAGTGATCGATTCTTTTGGAGCAATGGGATGAAAGGCGATAGCATAACGATTAGACCGGGAAAATCCCAAACCTATCATGTCTCGGTAACAGATAATTATGGGTGCTACGAGTTGGATAGTGTTTACGTTGAAGTGCATCCGATCCCCGATCTGGTTTTACCTGATTTGATTGAAGATTGTGAAGGAGAACAGGTTGTGTTGGATACAGAGTTGAATCCTTCGTTTGATTTAATATGGGAGAATGGGGATACGAACATGGTCAGGACAGTAACAGAAACAGGAAAATATTCTTTTTTTGTGCTCGGAGAGGCAGATTGTATGGTTCCAGACACGGTTGAAGTTGTCTTTTATGAGCACCCTGATTATGAGTTGACAAACGACACGATAAAGTGTCCGGATCGTTATATGGTATTAAAGATAAGTGGAGGAACAGCTCACCAATGGAATTACAATAATCTTACTTTCCCTACCATATATGTTTCTCCCTCTAATCCGAAAACATATTATGTTTCTGTTTACAATCATGGTTGTGAAGTCGTTGATTCTGTTCATGTTGATATATATGATCAAGAACCTGAAATACTTTCCAGTACAGGATCTTTTGATGTCTGTCAGGGGGATTCCGTTGAACTGTCAGTGAATTATGGAAATGATTTTTTATGGTTCAACGGGGACACCACCCAGTCCATTATGATTCATTCACATATAAGTCAACGATATGGGGTGTCGGTTATAGATACTAATAATTGCAAGAATTATCTTTCCAGACAATTGGATGTACATGAATCACCGGAGACTTATTTAAAAGGAGAGACAATTGTTGCTTGTCTCGGGGATACGGCAAAAGTTGAAGAAAAATATAAGGCAGATTACATATACCAATGGAGTAACGGAACATCTTCACATAAACTTGCTACCCTGGATTCCGGATTGTTTTATGTTTCAGTGACCAGTGAAGTGGGGTGCATGAGCAAGGACAGTATTTTTATTGACAGGCGTTCATATCCTTATGCTGAAACAAGCAGTGATACAATAGTTTGTTCCGGAGATGAACTACAACTGTCTGCCTATTTTGATCCATCCTACACCTATAGCTGGTCTTCCGGACATGAAACACATCAGATTGATGTCATTGCGGAACAAGACACGTCTTATATTGTAAGTGTTTATGATTCATATTATTGTATGGCTTCAGATACGGTTTATGTTTCAGTTGAACCTAATCCTCCTTCCAGAATTATTGAAGGGGATGATACTGTTTATATTAATGAGGATTTCAGTATGTATCATGTTTCTGAAACACCAGAAAATAAATATATGTGGTTTTTGTCCGATGCTTATGATACAGCAGTTATGCCGTATGGCAATACAGGATCTTCTGTAATTATTGACTGGCGTACTGTTGATAGTGATATATACCGGCTCTCTGTTATAGAAAAGACCCCATTAGCGAATTGTTCTACTGAAAATGAAAAAGAAATTTATGTAGCTTCTCTTCCCGTGATAGAGATTGTTACGATGCCTGTATCATGTTTTGATGATGCAAACGATGGGAAAGCAGAAGCTTCGGTAAGTAATGGGATTCCTCCCTTTTCTTATGTGTGGAGTAATGGAGAAAATATCAATACATTTCAAAGACAACATGAAATTACATCATTGCACGAAGGAGTTTATGAGATAACGGTATCGGATTATTATGGAAAACAAGCATTTGATTCTGTTTTTATTGACAAGCGTTCATATCCTTATGTTGAAACAAGCAATGATACAATAGTTTGTTCCGGAGATGAACTACAACTGTCTGCTTATTTTGATTCATCCTACACCTATAGCTGGTCTTCCGGACATGAAACACATCAGATTGATGTCATTGCGGAACAAGACACGTCTTATATTGTAAGTGTTTATGATTCATATTATTGTATGGCTTCAGATACGGTTTATGTTTCAGTTGAACCTAATCCTCCTTCCAGAATTATTGAAGGGGATGATACTGTTTATATTAATGAGGATTTCAGTATGTATCATGTTTCTGAAACACCAGAAAATAAATATATGTGGTTTTTGTCCGATGCTTATGATACAGCAGTTATGCCGTATGGCAATACAGGATATTCTGTAATTATTGACTGGCGTACTGTTGATAGTGATATATACAGCCTCTCTGTTATAGAAAAGACCCCATTAACGAATTGTTCTACCGAAAATGAAAAAGAAATTTATGTAGCTTCTCTTCCTGTGATAGAGATTAGCACGATGCCTATATCATGTTTTAATGCAAACGATGGGAAAGTAGAAGCTTCGGTAAGTAATGGGATTCCTCCCTTTTCTTACGTGTGGAGTAATGGAGAATATACCAATACATTTCAAAGACAACATGAAATTACATCATTGCACGAAGGAGTTTATGGGGTAACAGTATCGGATCATTATGGAAAACAAGTATTTGCTTCTGTTTTTCTGGAAAATCCTCCGGATTTATTTATTGAGGAGGTACGGAAACAACATATACGATGTTATAATAGAGCGGATGGCACATTGCATATAATTCCTGAAGGAGGTACTCCGGAATATGATTTTTACTGGCAGCATACAAACAATACGAATGCATATCAAGCCGGATTGTCGGCGGGAACGTATTATGTGACTGTTTATGATCATAATCATTGTACTGTAGATACTGCAATAACCCTGAATGAGCCGGAACTACTAATAGTGAAATATGACATCGTCCATCCGTACTGTCCGGTATCCGAAGATGGAAAGATCAGACTTAGTGTACATGGCGGGAATCCTTTTGATGATGGTGGTGAACCTTACTATTCATATAACTGGTCTGTTCCTTCTGATGCCAATGCTGATTCTTTGGACGGACTGAATCCCGGAGTATATTTCTACACTGTTACAGATAAATCAGGATGCCATGTAAGTGACAGTGTGTTGTTAATTGCGGATCAGGATATTTGTATTGATATTCCTTCCGCTTTTACACCTAATGGAGATGGGGTAAATGATACATGGGAGATTCGGTATATTGATGCATATTACCCCAATGCGAAGATGGAAATATTTGATCGTTATGGACGTCTTGTTTATCTGTCTTCAAGAGGGTATATACCCTGGGATGGACGTAAAAAAGGAAAGTTTGTTCCTGTTGATTCATATTATTATGTATTAACTTTTGTTGATACCGAAGGCTATACAACGGGTATTGTAACGGTTATTTATTGATCCTCTTTACTTATATTATGTGTTAGTCTTGTTTATTGTTTGATTATTTAATATTTTTGATTCGACTATTTTTTTTGATTGATGTATGTCTGATTATTTAGAAAACCCTGTTGCCCGTTTGGCTTCGAAATATATTAACCAAACAAACCAACATCTTTTTCTGACCGGAAAGGCCGGTACGGGAAAAACAACTTTTCTCCGCCATGTGGTAGAAACAACATACAAAAACACCATTGTGGCTGCACCAACGGGTATTGCTGCAATCAATGCAGGCGGAATTACTCTGCATTCTCTTTTTCAACTTCCTTTTGGAACCTTTCTGCCGTCGTCAACATTCTTATCCCAGGAAAACACCCCTATCAATACACTCATTAATACTCCACAGTCATTGATAAAATCGTTCCAAATGAACAGGCAAAAGCGAAAAATGTTGCGGGAGATGGAACTTTTGATTATTGATGAAGTGAGCATGTTGCGGGCTGATATTCTGGATGCCATTGATACCGTTTTACGCTTTGTACATCGTTCCCGAAATATCCCTTTTGGAGGTGTGCAAATCCTTTTTATTGGTGATATGCTGCAGCTGCCCCCGGTGATAAGAGAAGAAGAAAAAAAATATATGTCAGGGTTTTATGAAAACGGGTATTTTTTTGAAGCAAAAGCACTTGAAAATAATCTTCCGCTCTATTTTGAGCTGGATAAAATTTACAGGCAAACAGATGCTACCTTTATTAAGGTGTTGAATAATATTAGGGAAAATAAGTTGCAAAGCAATGATATCAACCTGTTGAATAAACACTATATTGCTCAATTTCAACCAAAAAAAGATGATGGCTTTATTTACTTAACAACACACAACAAAAAAGCGATTGAGAAAAATAACATTGAACTTTCAAAATTAAAAGGGAAGAGTTATACTTATGATGCTATTGTTGAAGGAGAATTCAGTGAATTCAGTTATCCATTGGAATATACGCTTGAGCTGAAAGTAGGGGCACAGGTTATGTTTGTCAAAAATGATTATTCCGGAGAACAACGATATTTCAACGGAAAGATAGGAACTGTTACCGGTCTTGGTGAAGACTTCGTAGAAGTTGATTTTCGGGATGGTTCACTACCCTTCCTTGTTGATAAATATGCATGGGAAAACAAGAAATACAAATTGGATCAGGACACAAATGAGGTAGAGGAAGAGGTGGTGGGAACTTTCTTGCATTACCCTATTAAGTTGGCATGGGCCATTACTATCCATAAAAGTCAGGGATTGACATTTGATAAAGCCATTATTGACGTAGAGCGGGTTTTTGCTTCCGGACAGATCTATGTAGCACTATCACGCTTGCGGTCTTTGGAAGGATTGGTTTTGTCTGCGCCTGTTTGCTCCAATCAAATTATGCCGGATGATGTGTTGATTGATTTTTCTAAGAAAAAGAAGAATACGCATGAGTTGGAAAATTCTTTTGAAGAGGCAGGGATGTTATTTATTCGGAAAACAGTACTTGAGGCTTTTGATTTTAAGAATACGCTCATTGATATGCAAACACATGTTCAATCTTATACAAAGGATGAGAAAAGGTCTGAAAAACAACATCATAAGCAGTGGGCAGAAGAATTAGCACAGGAAACAAAACTTTTACAGCAGATGGCAGATAAGTTTCTTCGTCAGTTGCATTCAATTTGCAGCAGAAAAGAACCGGAGGTGATTTCTCATCTTGATGAGCGTGTTAAGGCTGCAATTACATATTTTGAACCCAGGCTCAAAGGTCTTTCAGAAAAAGTGTTTGCGCATATGGAGATGATAAAATTGCAAAAAGGAGTGAAAAAATATATGACTGAGTTAAAAGCCCTGGAATTATCATTCTTCAGTCAATTACAACGTATCCATAAGACAGCAATTATTATCAAATCTGCGATAGAAAACAGGGAGATGAACAAAAAAGAATTGCATCAGGCAGCTTTCTACAAAGAGAGGGAAGAAAGCATGCAACAGCACCATTATATTTCTCAGAAAATTACGAAGCAAAAGATACAAAAAAAACAACCCAAAGTGCCTACCAGAGAAATATCCTTTGCACTGTATAAAGAGGGAAAGAACATCAGTGAAATAGCAAAAGAACGCGGACTTGTTAATTCTACCATAGAAACCCATCTGCTTTCATACATACAAGCAGGGGAGATTGATGTATGTGAGTTGTTGTCGCAAGAAAAAGTAAATATAATAAAGAAGGCGCTGCAAAAAAATGGAACAGATACCTTAACACCGGTAAAAGTAGCACTGGGTGACGATTATACTTATGGAGAAATACGAATGGTAAGGGCAGGAATGAAATAAAGATCAGATAGATATATCAATACATAATAAGAAAGCCCGGTGATGCATGATACCTCACCGGGCTTTTACTATTCCTTATGTAACAACATTAATAG
>CAYSRH010000148.1:0-5913 GCA_964433245.1 uncultured Bacteroidales bacterium
GTCCCTTCTTTAACAAGACCGTCTCTGACAACAGAAACAACCCCCTCATCCGGGTCATCAAGCAAACTGATCATCGCAAAAATATCCTTGTTATTCATTACATGTAAATTATAAAAACATTATTATTGTTTTGCAAATTAAGAAAGGTTTTTTATTATGCAAAGTTTTTTTATTTCTTTTGATCACCTGTTTTTCAACAAAATCTTATTATCTTAGATTATTAATTTCTGTAAGAAACATACAGACATCTTATTATATTACTTATTCGTGGCATACTACAAAAAATATATCATTTTAATTTCACTCTTAAGTTTTTGTCTTTTCTCCTGTGTGAAAACATTTGATAAACCTACATGGGATACAGAAAACACAATTCCTTTGCTCAAAACAAAAATAACGGTTGATAATTTCTTTGAAACTGATAATTTTCAAACAGGCGAAGGCGACAGTCTTTTCTTTGTTGAAAGACTCATGCTTCCTGCAATCAAGATAGATTCGATTGTGTCTATGGATGTCAGCCCTTTTGTCAGGAATATGAAATTGGATAATCTGGCCCTATCTGATCAAAAAATCACGCAAACAATTTATCTTGGGGATATAATCATAGAAGAAGGACTGTCTTCTTTATTTCCGGATAGTTCTACCACAATTTTTCCTTTGCCTGAAACCACTGTTTCTGAAACAACCACAATAGATGCTACTGAATATTTTGAAAGCATCCATATCAAAGAAGGAATGTTGATTTTTTACATTCTCAATGATTTTCCTGTGGCCCTGAACAACATAAGCTTTGAAATACAAAACGAAACAGGAGGTGAAACTATTGAAAGTGATGTTATTGCATCCCTGCCTCCAGGTTTTTCTGAAACAAGAAATTACGACCTGTCAGGAAAAAGTATAGAAGGAAGCCTGCGTGTTAACTATTCCTTTGACGTGGAAATTCCGGCAGGCACTTTTATTGATTATAGTGACAGTATGCACATGGAAATATTATTGGAAGACATGAGCATCTTCTCTGCTGAAGCCATATTTCCGGAACAGGTCTTGTTAGACCATAAAGAAGTTGTTTTTCTTGAAGACATGGATGATATCGAACTCACTTCAGCAACAATCAGCACGGGAAATCTCCACGTGGAAATCAAAAGCACAATAGAACAAGAAACTTATATGCGTTATACAATCCCTAAAGCAACTCTTTTCGGATCACCATTTATCAAAGAATTGACGATCCCTGCAGCCCCACCCGGAGGGGTCACAACAATGAATGAGATTTTTCCTTTTGATCAATATATGTTTGATTTTACAGGCGAAAACAATGACACCGTCAATGCTTTTTACAATGAAGTACTGGCATGGATAGAACATACCGGAGAAATTGTTTACCTGACACTTGAAGATAGTATTGACCTTGTGGTAGAGGTTAAAGACCTCATTCCTGAATATGTTGAAGGATATCTTGGTTCAGATACCCTGGATGTTCCGGTTGACACAATCAGTTTTTCCATAGACAACACAACATTATTGGATAAACTTGAGATAAATGATGCCAGGCTAATGCTCTCAATTCAAAATGAAATGGGGATTCCGGGAAAAATAGCGATCAACGAGCTTAGTACCATCAATACACAAAACAACACAACAGCATCACTGGAAACGGTAAATCTACAGAATATACCAGTTTTACCTGCCGCTGCTTCTCATTTTGAAATCAATGAAAAAAATTCCAATCCCATGGATCTGATCAACCTGATACCGGACAAACTATTATACGATTTCAGTATCATTATAAACCCGGATGGGAATGATGGAAGCTATCAGGATTTTATATCTTCAACACACCGGATACACCCTGAAATGAACATCATAATTCCCATATCGGTTAAAGCCGAAGATATTCTTCTCTCTGACACAAGTATATTCCGGGAGAAAGATGATGATCCGATTGATACCAAGGTACGGGAAGGTAAAATCAATCTTGTGGCAAAAAATTATTTTCCATTTCTTGCTGATATTGAAGTTATATTCAGGAATTTAGATCAAAACCCCATGGTGCATTTACAAGCATCCGGAGAGATCCAGGCGGGAGAGATTGATCCGGTACTGCAAAAAGTTACTGAACCTTCGGTTTCAACTATTTCTTTCTCTATTAGCAGGCAGGATATGTGGAGTATCAGACATGCACATGATGCAATTATTAATATTCGTTTTAATTCAATGCCAAAAAATGAATATTTACATATTTTCAGTGATTACAAAATGCTGATCAACATAAGCTCAGATGTCATATATGAAATGGACAATCGTTACAATCGTTAGTATATTATTTTTATATTTTGGTGAAGATTCCTTTGCCCGGGATAAAAATTTCATCAATATCGGATTCGATAATTATATCCATTCCAACACCATTTACAACAGTTTCTTCAATGATTTTTTTGCTGACAGGACAATTTCAGAAGAATCCAAAATGCTTGTTGTTGACAATCTGAAAAACAATAATCGCTTTGGCAATTACACCGACTATTATATCAATTTTTCCCGTGATCTGAACGAATCGCTTAAGTTTCATGCAGGATACAACAACATTGATTATATTGGGGCAAACATCAGTAATGAATTTTTCAAACTCCTTTTTGAAGGCAACACCAAATACAAAGGAAAATCGTTAAATCTTTCAGAAACGGGGATTCTTGGTTATAAATTTGACAGATTGTATTTAGGATTAGCTTCCAAAACTTCAGATCACATAAGTATCGGATTCCATGCGGGGCTTATCAAAGGCAATGAACTTACCCACATGTTAATTCCCGACGCCTCTCTTTTCACTTCTACGGAAGGAGACAGCATTGCCCTGGATGGCAATCTGTACGTATCTGTAGTTCCTTTTACTGATCGTTGGGCAGCCAAGGGATGGGGAGTTTCGCTTGCCCTGTTTTCATCTTATCAGAATGACCTGCAAACTATTACAGTGTTTATTGATAACCTGGGTTTTATTAAATGGCATAAAGCAACACGCTACCAATCGGAAGGAGAAAAAAGCTTTACCGGAATAGAAAGTGATGATCTGTTTGGTTCCGACCTTTTTCAATTCGACCAAAACGATCCTGAAGATTTACTTGATATCGAAGAAACGACGGAAGACTGGCTTATGGGACTTCCCTTGTTATTCAGGATAAAATACCAGTACCACGGATTTGAAAAATGGCAAATCAGCATGCAAGCCAACTACATTAGAATTCCCGGTTACACACCCCAGTTAATTACAAGTGGAATATATCAATTTCCATATGGAATCAACGGAGGTTTATCAATCATTGCCGGAGGATATACCCGTTTTGATTACGGGTTGATCATGGAAAAGAACATAAAAGATAAAATGCTCTTTGGAGTCAAAACATTTTATATAGAAAACTGGATTGCTCCAGACCAAACCACGGGACAAGGAATGAGTATTTATGCAAGCTATTTATTCTAAACAAAAAGGTTCTACCACGAACATTTATCTCTTGCGAAGCAAAAAATTTAATGAAAGCTTGTCTTTGTTTATATGTAGATAAAATATGGTTTAAGGTAGTTTATATGTTGTATTTTAGTTTTTTAACAGTGTCTTATATAAAAAAGAGAATCCTCCGAAAAGGAGGACTCTCTTTCTATTTATTGCAAAATATTCAAAGATTATACCAGCCCCTGTTCAATCATTGAATCAGCAACTTTAACAAATCCGCCGATATTGGCTCCTTTTACATAATTAATTGAACCATCACTGTTTTTTCCAAACTGAACACAAGTATTGTGAATTTGCTTCATGATGAATTGTAATTTTCCATCCACCTCTTCACGTGTCCACTTTATTCGCATTGAATTTTGAGACATTTCCAATCCTGAAACAGCAACACCACCTGCATTGGCTGCTTTCCCCGGTCCAAACAAGATTTTTTTCTTCAGGAAAATCTCCACAGCCTCGGGTGTAGAAGGCATGTTGGCACCTTCAGAAACACAAAAACATCTGTTATCAACAAGTACTTGCGCCTCTTCCTCATTAATCTCATTCTGTGTAGCACAAGGCAAGGCAATATCACATTTCACCTCCCATGGTCTTTTGCCTTCAAAATAAGAAGCAGAAGCATACTTGTCAACATATTCCTTTATACGTCCCCGTTTATTATTCTTAAGATCCATAACAAAGTTCAACTTCTCCGCATCAATTCCTTTTTCATCATATATATAACCGGCTGAATCTGAAAAAGTAACAACCCTGGCCCCCAACTCAATACATTTTTCTGCTGCATATTGGGCTACATTACCGGAACCTGAGACAGCCACTATTTTCCCTTTTATATCCTTACCTGCGGCATTTAGCATTTCCATAGCAAAATAAACACAACCATATCCTGTTGCTTCAGGGCGGATCAAGCTTCCTCCCCAATGGGCGCCCTTACCTGTCAACACACCTGTAAATTCATTTTTTATTCTTTTATATTGCCCAAACATATACCCGATTTCGCGTCCCCCAACGCCAATATCTCCGGCGGGAACATCCGTATCAGGTCCTATATGTCTTGATAATTCAGTCATGAAACTCTGACAAAATCGCATAACTTCAGCATCCGACTTTCCTTTTGGGTCAAAATCCGAACCTCCCTTACCTCCGCCTATGGGAAGAGTCGTCAGGCTATTTTTAAATACTTGTTCAAAAGCCAAAAATTTCAATACACCCAGATTCACCGTAGGGTGAAAACGAAGACCACCTTTGTATGGTCCTAAGGCACTATTCATTTCGATACGGAATCCTCGATTTACATGTACCTCCCCCTTATCATCCTGCCAGGGAACCCTGAACATAATCACCCGCTCAGGCTCAGTAATACGCTCAAGAACCTTCTCTTTTTCATACTTCGGATTTTCTTCAATAAAAGGAATTAAGGACTCAGCCACCTCTTTTACAGCCTGGTGATATTCCGTTTCATTGGGATTTTTCGCAATAATCCGCGACATAAAAGCATTCACTTTATTCTCTAATGTTGCCATAATATTTTTTTTATGTTTTTTATTGATTTTTATACATGCAATGTTAAGGTATTAGGAACTAAAAAGAAGACAATCGGAAGATTTTCATTCGTTGGCAAAGGCAAAATACGTGAATCACGTATTTTGCATGTAAGTAAAAACCTACAAAGAATATAAAAATCAAATCTGAATGATATCATTTTTGATAGCAAACTTCATCAGATCCACAGAAGTTTTCAGGTTGATTTTTTGCATGATTCTGTTTTTATGCGTTTCCACCGTTCTGATGCTGATAAATAATTTATCTGCGATCTCTTTATTTGTATAACTCTCTCCCCAAAGCTTAAGTATCTCTGTTTCCCGGGCGGTCAGTAGTTCCTTTTTATTATCAGGTTGATCAATATCACGAATGTAGTTATTGATTACAATACGTGATATGGACTTACTATAATAATCATAACCTGAACGAATTGTTAAAATTGCTTCGTGCAGTTCTTCCTTTGTTGTATCATTATTAAGAACCCCCCTGGCTCCTGCCCTTATGGTTTTATATATGATCTGATCTGAATTGCTTAAAGAAATGATCAATATCTTACACCGCTGGTACTGCTCATTGATATGTCTGATCAATTGAATGTAATCATCAGTAAGATGATCCAAAAAGAAGAGAACAATATGCAAAGACCTGTCGTTTTTACAAACCTGCAAAAGAGATTCCTTACTTTCACAGGTTTTTTTCACCTGTACATCATCCACAGAAGCCAGCAATGCTTCAATTGCATCTACTATGATCCTGGAACTGCCAAACAATACAACATTTACAATCCCCATGCGAAAATGGATTGATCTGAAAAAACATTAACACAAGAAAAAAAGAATATCTCGTATATAAATAAATATTACGGG
>CAYSRH010000149.1:0-3424 GCA_964433245.1 uncultured Bacteroidales bacterium
CAGAAGTGTTTACTCATCTTACCAACAGCACTTTTGATATGGCAAAAACCGGTTTTGAAATTTCGCTGGGGTTAACAGGTGTGCTGACCTTATGGATGGGGCTTATGAAGATTGGCGAGAAAGGCGGCATGGTAAAGATCATGGCATGGGTCTTTGGTCCCTTTCTTCGCAAGCTGTTTCCTGAACTACCCAAAGGTCATCCGGCGTATGGTTCCATTGTGATGAACATTGCAGCCAACATGCTCAATCTTGACAACGCAGCCACACCCATCGGACTAAAAGCAATGAAAGAGATGCAGGCAGACAACCCGGACAAAGAAACAGCCTCCAATGCACAAATCATGTTTTTGGTGCTGAACACATCAGGATTAACTGTTTTGCCTGTCAGTATTATGGTGTACAGGGCACAGATGGGTGCTGTTAATCCTTCCGATATATTTATCCCCATTTTACTTGCCACCTTCTTTGCTACCGTAGCAGGCTTGCTGAGTGTTGCTTTTTATCAACGAATTAACCTGTTTAACAAGGTGATACTTTCCTATCTCGGCGCTATGTGTCTTTTTGTAGGGGGCATTATTTATCTTTTCAGTCGTTTATCACAGGACCAGGTTACCACCGTCTCCACGGTTAGCAGCAATATCATATTATTCACCATCATCATGACCTTTATCCTGTTGGGCGTGAGGAAGCGCTTGAATATCTACGAAACCTTTATTGAGGGAGCCAAAGAAGGATTTTCAATCGCCATCAAGATTATCCCCTACTTAGTTGCCATACTTGTAGCAATCGGTGTATTCCGGGCTTCCGGAGCCATGGAACTAATGGTAACAGGCATACAATACGGATTTGCAGCGATGGGTGTCAATACAGATTTTGTTCCCTCCCTCCCCACCGCCTTTATGAAACCACTTAGCGGTAGCGGCGCACGCGGGATGATGATAGAAGCCATGAACACGTATGGAGCTGATTCCTTTGTTGGCAGGCTTGTATCTGTGATGCAAGGCACCACAGATACCACCTTTTACATTATTGCGGTGTATTTCGGTTCCGTAGGGATACGCCGCACACGCCATGCTGTAACCTGTGGATTAATTGCAGACTTTGTTGGCATCACAGCAGCTATACTATTAGGCTATTTGTTCTTTTATTAAATCAGCATTATATACCGGATAAAGATAATTTGCAATAAAAGTTAAGATAATTTGCAGTTAAGTTGCAAATTATCTTAACTTTGCAATAAATATTTTGCTTATGTGGATTAAAAGATTTCAAACAGAAAAGATAGAACAGGCTCAAACGCAGCGTCCTGTGATATTGCTTACAGGAATCAGGCAGGTCGGAAAAAGTTCTTTGCTGAAAAAGTTATACCCCAAAACTGAATACATTACCTTGGATCATGTTAATATGGCAGATGAAGCAGAGACCAATCCTTCGTATTTCCTGCGTAAATTGGATGGACAGGTTATTATTGATGAAGTGCAATACGCTCCATCCTTATTTAGGTATTTAAAAATTGAAGTTGATAATAATCGCACTGTAAAAGGAAGGTGGATATTGACAGGGAGTCAGCGATTTTCATTAATGAAAGGCGTAAACGAGTCGTTAGCCGGTCGATGTGCCATATTAGAACTTCATTCGTTAAGTGCGGCAGAACTAAATGTAGCTGGACTTTTGAAAAACAATAGAGACCTGCTATGGAAGGGAGGATTTCCCGAAATCTGGGCTGAAAATTTAGATGCACCAATGTTTTATGCTGATTACATTCAAACCTATCTCGAGCGAGATTTAAGAGAGGTGCTGGATGTAACGAATCTTCGTGATTTTAGAAGGTTTATGTCTTTGTTGGCTGTTCATGCCGGACAATTACTGAATTTATCTTCTGTTGCCAAAGATATATCTGTCTCGGTAAATACCATCAAATCATGGGTCAATGCCTTAGAGGTGTCCGGCATTATTTATTTATTGCCACCGTACTACACGAATTTGGGCAAACGTCTGATAAAAGCTCCAAAACTGTTTTTCTGTGACAATGGATTATTGTCTGCCCTTTTACACGTGGATTCGGAAGATACGTACAATAAATCGCTGTATCGTGGTGCCTTATGGGAGAATTTCACATTTACAGAACTAATAAAAGCAGGACATAGTCCGGGTAGAAATCTTTTTTATTATCGCGATCAAAACGGCGTAGAAATAGACTTTATCATTGAATACAAGGGAGAAGTTTTGCTTATTGAGGCCAAAGAATCTGAAAATCCGAACGCTCATAAATTGAATCTTTCAAGAGTGGCTCCCTTATTTAAAGAAACAACCCGGTGCTTCGTTGCCTGCACCATGCCTGAGCAAGGGATGCTGAAAATAAAGGATTATTTTGTCTATAACCCTTTGCTTAATGCAAAAGAAGATTGTTTTGGATAAAATCTTCCTCCCTATTCATGCTTTTTTATTCGCAAGAATCCCGATTATTACACAGCGCTTCAGTTTTGAAGCGAATCCCAAATGCGCAACAATCTTTCATACGCTTCCTGTGCCTCGGGTTCAGAAATATCTGAAACAATTAGCAAATTATTTACTTCGCAGGTAATCAAAATGAGAGTGGTCTGCAGAGGTCCGGGGAACAATGTCAGGTGGAAGATTCCCCATTTTTTCATATTCTTTTTCAAAAATCGTACGCATATCCTGTAACTTATCCGGCATAGAATCAGCCAAATTGTTTTGCTCGCCGGGGTCATCCTTGAGGTTAAACAACAATTCCCCATGCGCTGCCAAAGAAGATCTCCACCGTGTTTTTTCATTTCCGGGATAAGTAGTTTTATATTTCCAGTCTCCTTTCCTGACACAACGGTAATCACCAAGATAAAAATACAATAAGTTTTGTGCTTCTCTTACACCTTCTCCTTTTAAAACAGAAAGTATTGGTTTTCCATCGATAACCCTGTCATCGGGTATTTCGTAGCCGGTAATTTCTCCAAATGTAGGAAACAAATCCATCATAGAAACCATGTCATCATATACGGTACCGGGCGCAATTACTTTTGGCCACATTGCAACCGTTGGAACACGCACACCTCCTTCAAAAGTAAACATCTTTCCTTTGCGCAGCATCCCCGCTGATCCGCCGTGATCTTCCATAACCAACCAGGGACCGTTGTCGCTGGTGAAAATAACGAGTGTGTTTTCCAAAATCCCCTGTTCTTCCAATTTGTCTAATACTTCTCCCACACTCCAGTCAAGTTCCTGTATAACATCCCCATACAAGCCTCTTTCCGAACTTCCAATAAAATCTTCAGAGGCATATAAAGGAACATGGGGCATAGGATGTGAAAGAAACATAAAAAAAGGCTTGTTGCTGTTTTGTTCAATATACTGACACGCCTCTTCTGTCCGCCGGTTGATCAGGGATGGCGTGATCACCAGCAAGGAG
>CAYSRH010000149.1:3434-5906 GCA_964433245.1 uncultured Bacteroidales bacterium
GTATTGCTGGTCAACATGAAAATCTTCTACGTCATTACCTCTCATGTAAGCATAACTGGCCATGTCGTTGCTGTATGGCACACCAAAAAAATCATCAAATCCGCGTTGCAAAGGCAGGTAACGATGCATATGACCTAAGTGCCATTTTCCGAAAATCGCTGTTGCATAACCCTGCTCTTTCAACTTATCAGCCATGGTAATTTCACCCGTAGGCATACCGGTTAAACTCTCCGGGAAAAATACCGAATTTAAACCCATTCGCTCAGGATATCTTCCTGTAAGTAAAGCTGCACGGGACGGACTGCTAACAGGTGAGGCACTATAAAACTCAGTGAATTGAATTCCCTGATCTGCTATTTTGTCAATGTTAGGGGTTTTGATATCAGTTGCTCCAAAGCACCCCACATCACCATACCCGAGGTCATCACAAAAAATGATAACAATATTTGGGGACTCATCTGACTTAATATCATTTTTAGACTCTGACTGGCATCCTGAAAGTAACAATCCGGCAGAAGCTACGGAGAGACAGGTCAGTTTTTTTGGTTTTCGTAAAGTTATTTGCATGTTGAATTGTTTTTTAGGTTACACTTTTTTATTATGAAACGTATGTTTTTTTTAGTAAAAAAACACTTTAAAATTACAAATTTTTTCTTTCTTAAGACAAGTCTCAAAAATATATTTTTCACTTTTTCAATGTTACCTCCTCTTATTGATTTATAGTTCTTATTTTGGGCGAACATTTAATAAGTGACTCCGGCAGACAGGCAAAAAAAATCTGGCTATTTCAAAAAAATTATAGTAACTTTATGTTTTCTTTATTATTAACACAATAAATTTTTTTACATGAAAAATCTTGAAACTGTTTCGTTACTTTCATTGGCTTCATTGTCGATACTTTATAGCTGCAATGATCAGGAAAAGATGGAGCATACAAACGTTATTTTAATGTATGCAGATGATTTGGGATGGGCTCAATCAGGTGCCTATGGCAGTGATTATTATCACACGCCAAATATTGACCGTCTATCAGACGAGGGCATGCGTTTTACCGATGCATATTCTGCTGCAGCAATCAGTTCTCCTGCCAGGGCTTCCCTGATGACAGGAAAATATCCTGCAAAACTTCATATTACTGATTTCATCCCGGGAAACCGAAATAACACATTCGCCCTCACCCAGCCACAAATGCAAACATACCTTCCGGTTGAGGAATACACCCTGGGCAATCTTTTTAAAGAAGCCGGTTACACAACTGCGTACTATGGAAAATGGCACATAGGAAAAGAAAAATTTGGACCGGGAAGTCTTGAACATTATCCTGACAAACAGGGTTTTGATGAATATTTTGTGATTGACAAACCCGATTGGCAAACCAACCCCGAAATGGATCCTCACTGGTCAGATTTAATCGGCAACACCTCAGTCGAATTTATTAAAGCACATAAAAATACGCCCTTTTTTCTGGTCATGGGCTTTAGTGCCATCCATGACCCCCTGGTCGAAAGAGCTGATTCGATCAGGATGTGGAGAGAAAAACCTTTAAGTGAAAAACCTGAGAACAACCCTATTATTGCCGCCATCTTATCAAGAATGGATCGCAACGTAGGCAAGGTATTAGACCAACTTGACAAACTACACCTATCTGAAAACACCTTGGTTATTTTTTATTCGGACAACGGTGGTTTAGCCGAAAACAATTCTGTTCATTATCTAAACTATTATCCGGAGGGTGAGGAGATGCGAATCGCTGACCAGAAACCGCTACGGGAGGGAAAAGGATGGCTATACGAGGGAGGCATTCGGGTGCCTCTGATCATTAAGTGGCCGGGAAATATTGAACAAGGGAAAGTCACCGATGCAATTGTTTCTTCTTACGATTTTATGCCTACCTTTTCCGAATTGCTTGGTTTTCAGACAAAACCGGATGTAGATGGAATAAGTTTTCTTTCTCATGTAAAAACAGGCAAGCCATTACCCAAAAGAAACCATTACTGGCATTATCCGCATTATCATCGCCAAAGCGGCATGCTCCCTGCCGCTGCCATCAGAAAAGGCAAATGGAAGCTTATTGAGTGGTACGAAAAAAGCTTGCTGGAAACAGACGAATCTGCCTATGAGTTATATAATTTGAATGATGACCTCGGCGAAACAAACAATTTAATAGAAGATGAAAAGGAGATAGCACAACAACTGACCAAAGAATTAAGTCAGTGGAGAGAGGAAATAAATGCACAAATGCCGGTAAAAAACAAGAACCATAAAAAATAATTCAAAATATGTAAAACAAAACAAAATTCGAGAATGATTATTAAAAATTTGATTGATTGTCAGTTAGGAAGAGAATTAGTCTCATGGCGAGCTCCATCTGACAATTGAAAATAAATTTTAAACAGATGAACCGAGCCATGACAAAAAAATAGGACACACACGGGAATGATTATCACATGTCTGATAGTTCCGTCAAGGTCA
>CAYSRH010000150.1:0-5883 GCA_964433245.1 uncultured Bacteroidales bacterium
AAACTTTAACAATGAAATGCCTCAACGGACTGCTTAAGCCCTCATCAGGTTGTGTTTGTATTAAAATACCCAATAAGAAGGAGGTGAACCTTCGTGATGTAAGCCGGCAGGAACTTAAGCGTGTCAGACAATATATAGGTGTGATTTTTCAGGGTTTTAACCTGGTTAAGCGATTGACTGCCCTGGAAAATGTCATGATCGGTAAGCTGGGACAAATCAATATGATGCGTACACTCTTGTATGGTTTTACTGATGATGAGGCTCGTTTGGCATTGAAGGCTTTGAAGAAAGTGAAGATTGAAGACCTGGCGTACCGAAAGGTGGAAACCATGAGTGGGGGAGAAATGCAGCGTATCGCTATTGCCCGGGCTATTTACCAGAATCCGGTTATTCTATTGGCTGATGAGCCTATTGCCAACCTGGATCCATCCAATGCCAAGAGTATCATGCAACTCTTGCAGCCTTTGTCAAAGACTATGCCTGTTGTGGGTGTATTTCACCAGCCTGAGATGATCATCGAATATTGCACACGTGCCATAGCCATTAAAGATGGTAAAGTTTTCTATGATGGGACATCTAAAATGAGCAGCAGTCTTTTGTATCAGATATATGAAGATGAATACAAAGAAGTGGTGGGAGGTGTTCATCATGATGTTGCGTTGCAAGAGGTTTCTTATGATCTGAATTTATCTTAAATAATTAAGCGGTATTATGTCTTCATTTCCTATGTCGCTCACTTTTCCTCTTTCTCAGTGGTTTAGTAAGCAGCGTTATATAAAACCCGTATTGATTACACTTGGTCTGTCTTTGGCTGTGTATTATTCATCCCAACTGGTGGGTTTTAATATACCTAACCTGGTTGACGGAATACCTAAGGGGCTTGAGGTGATTTCTTTTATGCTCCCTCCCGACTGGTCAGCTTTTTCTGCGATGTTGCGACCCGCTTTACAAACTATTGTGATGGCTTTTTTGGGAACGGTCATCGGAACTTTTATTTCCATTTTCTTTGGTTTGGCTGCTGCCGCTAATATTGCGCCCAAGTGGATAAGAGCTGTGAGTCGTTTTTTAATTGCAACTGAACGGGCTTTACCTGAGACCATTATTATTTTGATTTTAGTCGCCGGCCTGGGTTTGGGACCATTTCCCGGAATTATGGCCTTGTCTCTGGGGTGTATTGGTATGCTTGGGAAGCTCTTTGCCGACTCTATAGAAGAGATTGACAACAAGATACTGGATGCCATAGCAGCTACAGGGGCGAGTCGTTTCCAAGTTATCAAGTTTGGTGTGCTACCCCAGATTCTTCCTTCTATTATATCCAACACCATCTTTCGTTTTGAAATCAACATCAGAATGTCTGTTATATTAGGTGCCGTGGGAGCAGGAGGAATTGGTTATGAATTGTATCATTCTTTTGGGTTACTCGAATACGAACGTGCAACAACGGCATTGTTGGTTATTCTTTTCCTGGTGTTTTTGTCCGAAAAATTATCCGGCTTCTTGCGTAAAAGAATTCTGGATGAGAAAGAGATTATGAATAGGTCTAAACAGAAGGAGTTAAAGCCTTCACAGCAATTTAAAAAGCAGGTGAATTTCATTGCTGTTACCTTGGGCGTGGTGACTGCTTTATTTGTTATATTGGGAATCAATCCGATGATTCTCTTTACCGATTTTCACTACATGGTCAACCTCCTTTTTGTGGATATGCTGCCTCCGGATCTACCTGTTTTGTGGGAGACCGACAAGGTTTACAACAGTATCTTTGAAACGATTGCCATGGCTTTTTTGGGCACTTTGTTTGGAGGGATGTTGGCTCTTTTATTGGCTTTTTTTGCTGCCGATAATGTAGCGCCTAATAAATATATCCGCTCTGTAACGCGCTTTGTATTGGCTATTGAGCGGGTGACTCCTTCGCTTGTGATTATATTAATTTTTATTATTGCGTTGGGCATCGGTCCTTTTGCCGGTACTTGTGCTTTGATTCTTGGCACTGTGGGTACTTTCGGGAAATTATTTGCCGATGCCATGGAAAATGTTGAGAAAGCACCGGTTGATGCAATCTATTGTACGGGTGCTAATAAGATGCAGGCTATAAAGTACGGCATAGTGCCGCAGGCTTTACCAAATATTGTAGCCAATTGGTTTTACGCACTGGATGTCAACCTTAGGGTAGCTATTTCTTTGGGGATATTTGGTGGCGGAGGAATTGGCTTTGAGTTGTATATGGCGATGCGGGTTTTGCAGTACAAACAGGCGCTTGCCATCATCTTATTCACACTGATTCTGGTTAGTTCAATAGAGAAAATATCTGATTATTTCAGACGTAAAATCATGGTTACAAGTAATTTGTAGCGTGTTGAGGTAAGTTTTTGTGTAAATTCTGAGTAACCTTTTATGTACTTATTGTCTTTGTTTTTAGCGTTTAAGTCTCTTAATTATCGGTGGTACACTGTTGGACAGGTTTTTTCTAACATAGGTATTATGATAGAGACCATTGCACTGTCATGGCTTGTCTATCAGCTAACTGATTCGGCACTGTATGTTGGTATTCTGTTTTTTGCAGGCCAAGCGACGATTTTTCTGAGTTCGCCTTTTTCAGGTTATTTGTCAGATTGTTTTTCAAGAAAACACATTTTACTCTGGGTAAACATGACCTATGTTGTGATTTCTCTGTCGCTGGGTACTTTGATTTTAACCGAAATGGCTTCTTTTCCTATCCTGATTCTGGTTCAACTCTTGATCGGTTTGTTAAGGGGGATTGATGCGCCAACCCGCTCTGTCTTTATTAATGATGTGATTGTTGATCCGAAACATTTGGTGAATGCCATTTCTCTCAATACTTCATTGATTAATGTAGCCAAAATTATAGGACCAACCTTAGCTGCCTTGCTTATTCCCTGGATTGGTGAGTGGTTTTGTTTCTACGTAAGTGCCTGTTGTGCGCTGATTTTTGTGTTGGTGGTCTCAACCCGGATCTTTCCGGCCAAAAGAACCCGTCTCCCGGGACGCATCAATTTTATTGCTGAGATGAAGGAGGGCTTGCGGTATGCTTATGACTACCTTCCTGTGCGTGCGGTTATTTTATTTATTGCTTGTATTGGCCTTTTTACCGTTTCGATGTACGTGATTTTACCTGTTTATGTAAGCGAAATTTTGCATGGTGATGCTGATACCTACGGTTTTATAACAACTTATTCAGGAGTAGGAGCCTTGTTAGGGGCCTTGTATATGGCAAGTAGAAAAAGTGCGCTTGGATTTGATTTTCTAATGCTTCTGGCTTCGGTATTGTATGGCATTGGCTTTATCTGGCTTGCCGGAACGTCTGTGTTTGTTTATGCTTCATTGTATATGGTGCTTATTGGCTTTGCACAGGTACTTATGTTTGCGTCTGCCAGTTCGATTCTGCAAACACTAAGTCATACCCCCATGCTGGGAAGGATTATGGGTTTGTATTTCATGTTTTTTATGGCTTTTACTATGATGGGAAGTTTGTTGGCCGGAAAATTAAGTGATTTTATAGGACCTGCCATGACGATGCAATACCTATCTTTTGTAACCCTGTTAATGGCTTGTGTGTACGGGTTTTATCTCAAAAAGATACGCAGGAAGAGTCTGCGTTCTTTTATCCGTATCGGGGTGAATCCCGATCGGTTAAGAAGAAGTCCTGTTGCCTTGTTGTGGGAAAAAACCAAAAGCATGATGGCGCAGGTCGTTTTTCATATAGATTTTTAATTATTCTATTTACGGTCTCTTTATGCTTTCCTAACGATTGCCTAATAAACACTACGTAATATTGACAATTGAAATATTCACTACTTAACTATAAAAGAAAACAACAATGAAGCAGCTTGTTTTTTCCAATGCCAGGATTGTTACCCCTGATTCGCATTTTACAGGATCCCTTGTTATCGAAAACGGACTTATTTCCGATATCTGCCCTGCGAAGCATTATGCTGAGGGTATTGACCTGCAGGGTCAGTGGCTTATCCCCGGAATCATTGACATCCATTCCGATTACCTCGAAAAAGAACTCCACCCGCGCCCAAGTGCAGACTTCCCAATCCCTTTTGCTATGCATTTTATGGATGCCAGGGCGGCATCATGTGGCATAACGACTTTGTTCAGTGCCATTAGCTTTTCTGAGGAACATGCCAAAAGCCGGACTTATAAACAGGCGATAGAGCTTACACGTAATATTAATGCCATAAGGGATAACATGCTGGTCAATCATTATATTCATGCCCGCCTGGATCCGAATTCACACGATGTCTTACCCTATTTACATGATATGTTGGAGTTGGCGAATCTTAAAATTATTGTTTATAATGAAAACATTCCGGGTCAGCGACAATTCAGTATGGAACGTGTGATTGAAATGCACATGAAACATTTTGGACTGCCCAAGGATGAGGTGGAAAAACTTATTGAAGAAAAGATTGCGGAGAAAAGTCAAATCAATCACCGCAAGGAAATTCAGGCTGTTTTTGAAGGGAAAATCCCGATTGGCAGTCATGATGACACCCGGGCTGAACATGTGTATGAAGCACACAGGCGTGGTGCTACGCTATCAGAGATGCCTACAACGATTGAGGCCGCTCGTGTTGCAAAAGAATTGGGTATGTTTGTTTGTATGGGAGCCCCAAATTATTTTAGGGGCGGATCGCACTGTGGCAATCTCTCTTGCCATGACGCCCTAAATGAAGACCTGGTTGATATTTTATGTAGTGATTACCATTTTCCTACCTTGTTGGGCACGTTGGTTAAGTTACTACAATCCGGTTATGATCCCAGCAAAGCAGTGAACTTAATGACGAAAAATCCGGCTTTGTATCTGGGCTTGTCACAAACCGGTGTCATAAGAGAAGGCGCAGTAGCTGATTTAGTTAGTTTTTCAGCGAATGAAGATTTTGGAAAGGTCTCACATGTCTTGGTGGGGGGTGTTCTTAAGCAAAATGCCAACTATCAGGTACAATCAAAATTGATTTCTCAGGCTGCGATCTTGTAGTTTTTGGTACTGCAATGTTAATTGTGCACAACCCTTAGGTGAGTTTTACCTGGTGTTGAACTTCTGTTTTTAATATTTCTTTTTCGAGCTTTACTCTTTCTTGTTCTGATGCTTCTACAGCTTGCAAAGCACTTGTCATATGAGGCAGGAATTGTAAATAGTAGAGAATGGTCAGAATGCACAGTGCACCTCCGATGGCAACAGTAAGAGGCGCTCCGATAAGATCTGCCAGAGTTCCTGCCATCATGGCACCGAAGGGAGAAAGACCAATGAAAGCCATTGAGTAGAGACCCATGACGCGCCCTCTCATTTTTTCTTCTACAATTGATTGTAGTAATGTATTGCTTGAGGTGATTTGCACCATCATGCCCAATCCAACGAAGAAAAGAATGATGAGCGAAAGTGTTAAGCTTGAGGAGAAAGAAAGTAGAATAAGGCTGGTTGCAAGCAAAAAAGAAAATGCAGGGATGATTTTCTCTAAACCCCGGGTAGAGGGTCGGGAAGCCAAAAAGGCAGCGCCCGCCAGGGCACCTACCCCGGAGGCACTCATCAGGAGCCCGTAGGCTTGAGGCCCTGCATCAAATACTTCTTTTACAAATACAGGAAGGAGTACCATGTAGGGCATACAAAATAAACTGCTAAAACTGAGGAGTAGTAAGATGTTGCGTATGGCTGGATTTTTTACAGCGTAATGAAATCCGGCCCGGAGTTCATTAATGAATTGTTTTTTCACTTTCACCCGTTTTTTGAATTCCAACTGCATGGCATGTAAGGTGATTAGCACAATCAGGTAGCTGAGGGCGTTAATTAAGAAGCACATGTCAACACCCGCCACGGCAATAATGATTCCGGCCAGTGAAGGACCTGCCAGTTTTCCAATG
>CAYSRH010000151.1:0-5861 GCA_964433245.1 uncultured Bacteroidales bacterium
AATGCAAGCTCATATTTGCCTTCTATTGTACCGGCAGCAATCTTCCAAAGATTGGTTTCTCCTGTCATTGCTGCCTGCTCAATTTTTGTTACTGTCGTAGTTCCTATTCCTCTTGCGGGATAATTGATTACTCTTCTGAACGCTTCATCATCTTTTTCATTAATGATCAATCTGAAATAAGCCAAGACATCTTTAATTTCTTTCCGGTCGTAAAAGGATAAGCTTCCATATATTCTATAGGGAATGTCCATATTTTTGAAAGCTTGTTCCAAAACACGTGACTGTGCGTTCGTTCGGTATAATACTGCATTCTCATTAAATTTGTTTCCCTGATTTACAAAAGTTTGAATTTCGCGTGCTATACAATAGCTTTCTTCTCCGTCTGTTCTGGATCTGAAAACCCTGATATTGGTTCCTGCTTCATTGGCAGAAAAAGATTTTTTATACAGTTGGTTTTTATTATTTGCAATAACACTGTTGGCTGCTTCCACGATATTTTTCGTGGACCGGTAATTTTGTTCTAATTTATAGACTTTACATTCCGGATAATCCTTTTGAAAATTTAAAATATTCTCAATCTGGGCTCCCCTGAAAGAATATATACTTTGTGCATCATCTCCGACAACAGCAAGATTTCGGTGTTTTTCCGCCAGCTTTTTAACGATCAGGTATTGCGAATAATTGGTGTCCTGATACTCATCAACCAAAATATATTGGTAGTTATTCTGGTAATTTGCCAGTACTTCAGGAAAATCCCGAAATAAAATGTTGGTGTTCAGCAAAAGGTCATCAAAATCCATTGCATCAGCTCTTTTGCATCGCTTTGCATATTCTGCATATACCTCCCCCAGTTTTTCCCGTTTGAATATCCTGTCCTGATTTACAATTTTCGGGTTTGATATATATGCATTTGCAGTGATCAGGTTATTTTTGGCGTACGAGATACGGGAATACACAATGGCAGGGTTATACACTTTTTCATCAAGATACATCTCCCTGATAATTCTTTTGAGCAGGCTCTTCGTATCAGTCGCATCATATATCGTAAATTTCTCCGTATATCCGAGTCTGTGTGATTCACGTCTTAAAATCTTTGCAAAAACAGAGTGAAATGTGCCCATTCTGATAAACCTGGCGGAATCAGTCCCCACAATTTCCGCAATTCGCTCTTTCATCGAATTGGCAGCTTTATTTGTGAATGTCAATGCAAGAATTGTTGAAGGCTCTACCTTTTGCTCCAAAAGATAGGCAATGCGATAAGTTAACACCCTTGTTTTTCCTGATCCGGCACCTGCAATAACGAGAGCTGGTCCCTCACAATTGGTGACAGCTTTTTTCTGTGCACCGTTTAATGATTCAATGAAATGATCCAATGTTTTTTTCTGCCCAAAATTACAATTTGCTTTGGGCCTGCCATGATTTTTTACTTCTTTTTATTAACAAAATCAATTTCCAATGACGCTACATCATCAGGACTGAAAGGGATCAGTCCATTGATACGTTCTTCAAGCACATTATACTGATTTCCGGGAGACTCCCCTGCCTCAACAAATCCTAAATTACTAAAGTAACCCGGAGGATCTGTGTTTTGAAGGTAAGTGTCAGCATATGGTTTTACTTGTGTATTATAATCTTCATCTGATAAATCTCCAAAATATACTTCTCTCAAAATACGTTCGTAGGTATTTTTTACTGAATATGTTTCTAACAATTCCTCTCTATTTTGCGATGTTAGTGCTGACGGTGGAAGACCTACCTCAGCGACTCCAATATTGGCACTTACAATTGAAGATGCTGTAAATGCCCAGTTATACGCCATTGAATCAACATCAACTAAATCATGAAAATTGGCATTCGGATGATTTGAATTCCCATATATATCAACATAATCTCCTTTTTTTCCGACAAACATCCACAATGTGTTAAGTCCATATCTTTCTGGTGCAGGATAACCTGAAACTTTGACTTCCATGGTTTTATCATATTGCGAAGTAGATTGTTCACTGTAAGCAACGAGAAATTTTGTGTTGGGATATTCTGCATTATCTCCTACATCCATATTGTATGGCTTCACGATGGCCACACCTCTCACCGGGTTATTACTCCAAAATATTTTTAGCCCCTTTCCTCCGTCTTCTTCTGAATTATCCGCATGTGCAAGATCTGTAATGGTCATCACATAACGATACGATTTCCCATCATAACTTCCGCCCTCAACAACATCCATTCTTTTTGTCCTGTTGTTATCATTATTGTCATCGTAAGTCAGGCTCATGGGTTTATTTATGTTGTATTGTTTCAAAAACGTCATGATCGTTTGGACAAGTTCTCCGGCTTCCTCTCCGATGTAAATAAAATTACGAAGATGCTGATAGATCGTATCCCCTGCCAGAACAGTATCATTGTCTTCATATTCCATTTTAAATCCGGCAGATTTAAACTCCGAAGAACTGATGGACTCGGGGATATCTACTTTAAACACACTCGGGATAATGTCCGGCGACACTTCTGTTGTATCCTCATCTTTTGGGAAACAAGATTGAAAAAGAAAAGTAATTGTTACGAACAATGCTGCGATCAAATAATTTTGTTTTTTCATAATATTGATAGTTTATTTTTAAAAAATATTATTCACTTTATTATTATACACAAAATTCATATCATACCCTATTGTTTATTCTTCAATAATTTGTACTCTTAGTGTATCACTTATGACAGCAGAGGCAGAAAAAAATCCACGCACATCCTCTCCTTGTATATTTGTTAAAACGTTGGCAGGGATAATATCAAAATTGCCACCACGCCATTCTGTTTCATTTAAAAGAGAACGAACAAAACGGGCATATTCAGGCGTTATAGAAAGTTTCTTTCTCGTGATCTTTGTGCCGGGAGGAAAACAAATTGTTTCCTTTTCGGGGTGCAATATCTGTGGTATATCGACAGAGTAAAGCGTATAAAGAAGCATCTGTTTTTCCGGGGTCAATGTATCAGCAGCAGTATTTGAATAATCAATAAGGATTTTCCACATAGCGTCTTGTCCGGCACTGTCAACATGGGTAAAATCAGGATCAATTTCAAACAAACTGTCACGATCTTCACAAAGATGATATTGCATGCCTGATAAAGGGATGACAGGCAACATCTCGGTCGTGGCCTCATATTGTTTTCCTTCAGTCTCAATCCGCAAAGTATAAAGGCGGTTCACCACAGGATAAAGTCCGTAATATTCATACATTCCGGGTATTGTGTCATTTTCAACAAATGGATAAGATGTAGTGCCATCGTCTAAAACTACTGAAGCATGAGAAACCGGTCTGGCACTGTCACTGTTGTTATGGATTGACCTGGACAATAAAACCTGCTGTCTTTCGGTATCATTCATCAAGTGGCAGTCCACAATGAGCAAATCTGTAAATACCGCATCAGATTGCCAGTTAATTTCATCTTCGCAGGAAGCAAGAAAGATGGAGACAATTGCTACAAACAAGATCCTGTTTAATATGTTTATTTTATTTTGCTTTAAAAACATATTTTATATGATATTGAGGGCACTACCCCCATTAAGTATTTATTGGTTACAATTCTTTCATACGTATTATTGTGGTCAGCAGGAATTACGTAATTACCTTTTTCATCTTTCATTTTATTATATGTTATGAGATAGGGATTTTGCCTGTTGTAAACATTGTAAACAGATAAGCTTATGTTATGATTCCATCTGGAATCACCCGGATTCAAATTAAATACCGCTGCAATATCCAATCTGTGATAATCCGGCATGCGGGAATTATTTCGTTCTTTGTAAAATGGAACCAAATATCCGTTATAATAATAGAACGAGGAAGGCGAAGTAAAAACGGAGCCACTGGCATAAAGCCAGTTTAGCGACAGATTACAAAAACGATTCAAGCGATAGCTTGCAAAAACATTAAAAGAATGTGGACGATCCCAGTTGGCAGGATATTCCTGATCAAAATTTATTCCCGGAATATTCATTAAAACGCGGCTGTAGGTATAATTAACCCAGCCATGTAATTTTCCTTTTTGTTTTCTTGCCATGACCTCGAATCCATAAGATTCAGCATTTCCTGATGTTATCTGATTTTCCAAAAAAGGATTTAAAATCAGGTTGGCATGATCAACATATTCGAGTTGGTCGTACATCTTCTTATAAAAAATTTCTCCTGTCAGTTCCATATCAAAGTTCGGAAAATCCTGCATAAATCCCAACGCAAAGAGATTGGATTTTTGCGGACTGACATTAGGACCCGAAGGATACCACACATCCATTGTTGTAAAGGGGCTTATTGAATTAGACAACAATTGTAAAAATTGTGTGTTTCGAGAATAACTGACCCTTGCAACACTGTTTCTGCCAAGCTCATATTTCAGGCTGATTCTGGGTTCAAAAGCAATAAATGTATTATATCGTTCTTTTTCGGCATAATTAAGTGTGTCCAAAACCTCTAATTCATTGTACCGGTACTCCTTCGTTGGTCCGATATTCTGCCAGATTGGTATGCGAATACCTGCCCTGACTGAGAATTTGTTGTTGATCGTAAGTTTATTCGAAATATACGGGGCAAATTCATCTGCCTTCTTAAAAGGTACTGTCGGCTGTGTATAAGTTTCTATATAACTTCGGATTAGGTTCCCCGGATTAAAATAATGTTTCGTGTAACTTATTCCTGCTTTTATTGTGTTTTCGGGCATTAAATAATAAGTAAAATCCGTCCGGGCACCAAAATTCATTATATACGACCCCCGTATCAATGGTTTTTCTTCACTAAAAATAAGCTGGTAATCATAATTACTAAAATAGACTGTTGTATTTGAGAATAATTTTTTGTTATACAAGCGGTTCCATCGCAATGAAGCAGTATAATTTCCCCAATCCATTCCATAGCGGTCTGTTTCATTAAATGTGCTTTTCGAAATATCGTTTCCCTTATATGCGGAAAGATATATCCTGTTTGATTCATTAATTATTGCATTCACTTTCAGATTCAAATCATAAAACCGTACGGTCATATTCGGATTGGAATTTCTGAAAAACCAGTCGAAATTACTTTGCCGGTATGATGCAAGATATGATACACGTTCTTTTATTATTGGTCCTTCAAAGCTAATTCTCGACGCATAAGGATTCAGCGTTAGACTACCCTGATGCCGGTAAAGATTCCCCTCCCTGGTTTTTATGTCAATGACCGAGGAAAGTCTTCCTCCAAACTGGGCGGGCATGTCACCTTTGTATATTTGCACATCACGCACAATATCCGAAACAAAAGAAGAATAAAAGCCATACAGGTGTGCAGGATTATACAGGGGTGCATCATCAATAATAATTAGATTTTGGTCCCGGTTCCCTCCCCTCACATAAAAAGAAGAAATTCCGTCTCCGAAAGGTGTAATGCCGGGGAGGTAGTGAATTCCTTTCATAATATCGGACTCTCCCATCATTCCGGGCATATCATTAAGTGTTGCATGTGATATTTCTGTCAGGTTCATCTGTGTAATATTGAAGAAAGAAGTTTTGTCCCTTGCATTGATGATGACCTCATCAATCCTGTATTCTTTTTGTTGTAAGGGTATTTTTACATAAGCTGCTGATTGCTTTGTTAATCTGATTTTTTTCGTTTCATAACCAACATAAGCTATTTCAAGATCAAGCAATGTGTCTGGCAATGTGATACTGAAAAACCCATATGAATTGGTGATGACCCCTTTTCTGTAGCGACTGTCATAAACTGTGGCTCCGGCGAGGAGTTCTCCGCTTGATTCATCCACAACAACACCGCGAACTGATAAATAAGGATGGGGTATGCGAAACTCTCTTATGATCAAATAATCTTTATGCCTGA
>CAYSRH010000152.1:0-4120 GCA_964433245.1 uncultured Bacteroidales bacterium
ATCAGGACTTTGTTTTCTTTGTTGAAAAACAAATTTGTTCTTTCAGCTCTTGTGTTTCTTTTGATTCTCTTGTTTTTTGACAGCAATAGTTTAATTGATCGTTTTTCTCATAAGAAGAGGATTCGACAGTTGGAACAGGACAAGATATATTATAAGCACAGGATTGAAGAAACCCGGAATCGTATCAAAGAATTAAAAACAGATGATGAGAATCTGGAGAAGTTTGCCCGCGAACAGTACTTAATGAAAAAAGAAAATGAAGATATATTTATTATTGTTGAAGAATAGTCTTATTTTTTTTGGTTCTGCCACGAACATTTATCTCTTGCGAAGCAAAATTTAATGATAACTTGTCTTTACAACAATATTTAAACAGTGTTTTATATAATATAAATATTTTATCACTAAAATAAGGGTAGTGTCATTTCTTTATGCTTGATTACCCTGTATTTTTTGAAATTTATTAAGTAATTCCCGGGCATCAGAATTTACTTTGATTTCAGGATGTCTTTCTTTGATCAACCCGCAGGCAAGGTGCCTTATGTCCTTTCCTTTATTATACAGTTTGTGATAGTGGTTCAGGTATTTGACAACAAAAAGACCGTTATATCTTTTGTACATGCGTTGGATAAAATTTTTATGATGTTTGGTATGTTGCCTGATCTCAAGTAATTCCCGATTAAATTTTTCAAAAGGTAAAAATGTTTTTATCTCATCGGGAAACGCTTCATATATTTCATCCGGAAGAGCTTCTTTTTTCTGAATGATAAGAAGAAAAAAAATACGCAATGTCCTAAAAGCCTCAGGAGAATAACTGTCTTTTCTGAATTCGTCCTTGATAATTTTTTGTAAGGCAGGTCCTGTGCCAAACGGAACTCTCGCAGATAGACGAGGAGAGGGATATACACTGGTATTATTGATAAAACCATAATTTCCCAATGCATTTATTTTTTGAATGAAGTAGAAATCTTCTCCTCCCTTTTTACGGTTCATTCCTCCTTGTTTGGCATAAGCACTTGCCCTGACACAAAAAGCAGAACCCAGCGTATGAACAGCACATGGGTGAGGAATTGTTTTCAGGCTTTCTATAAGGTATCGCAAGTGAAGTTCATAGAGGATTATGGCTTGATTTATTTGTTTGTTATTTTTTGTTAGTTGATGTTTAAAATGGATGTTGGCTCCATTCAATTTGGGATTGTTTGAAAAATAACTTTCTATGGCTCGAAAATAATTTTTTGAGACAGTTGTATCAGCATCGAGAGAAACAATTATTCCATCCGCTTTATTGATCATATTAAATCGAAAAATTGCCTGATCCATACCAATTTTTCTGGCAAAGCCCACGCCGGCATCTTTCTTTGGGATATCTTTTATCCAAATTGTATGCAATTGTATTTTTTCGCTTGCATATTTTTGTTTATTGGTTACCAAAAAATCCCAGGTGTCTTGATTTTGTGATAATACACTCTGCGCAGCTCTTTCTTCATGGTTAATTACAACAATAATATCCCATTGTGTAGCAGGTTGCATGCAATTAAAAAGACAATTCAGGGTGTGTTCGACATCAGGTTCATTGTAACAGGGAATAACAACAATAAAAGAAAGTTCTTTGGTGGCAGAGGAACTTAGTTCATTTTTTATATTGTGTTTTTCTATGTATTGGTTTGCAAACACAAAGGGATAAGTAAAAGATCAAATCACGAATAAAAATATTATTCAACACTGTTAATTCCCCGGATCACTTCTTTTGTGATATCTGATCCCGGATCACCATATAAGACATTACCCCCAAAAGAAGATCCAAATATATATTTGTATTCTCCGGCATAAGTATCTTCGAGGTATTTGGTTATTTTGTTGACAATTCGGCGATAAGCCACCTGTTCTATTTCAGCGAGTTCTACAGACATTTTTTCACGTAATTCCATCAGGGTCTGTTGTTCCTGCATAAGACTTTCGTAAATTTTTTGTTGTTCTGTTCTTAAAAGTAGTCCCTTATTTTGTTTTTCGATAAAATCTTGTTCTTTGGTCTGATATTCACGTGCTTTTTGATTTAGCTCGCTTTCTAATTGTTGCTGTTTTTTCTCAAGATTCGAATGAAGTTCGTGATAATAATCCAGATTATTAATTACAGTATCAATGTTAATGAAAGCAATGGGGAATTTTGTGTGCCCTGATGTGTCTTGGTAAAGGACCGATTGTCCATTATTTTTTTCTTGTTCCGGTAACAGAAATTGACTGTCTGTCGGAGAACTTTTGACCAATATAAGAAATAAGATAATAATCAGAACAAAAGAAACTGAATGTAACAGATATGATATTTTTTTATCCATTATAAAATTAATTTTTAGAATGTTAGTATAAATTTGTTGCCATGTCTCTTAACCTGGCACTTATCCTTAATCCGTATTTTGTGGCATTTTCTTCTTTTAATTCAAATTGCAATCTTGTTTCTTCTATAAGAAAATTGATTGCTGCTCCCATTTCAATAGCATCTCGTCGCTCTGAAATAATCAAAGTGCTAAAATTGTCCACTTTATTAATTGCTTCATTAATGTTTGTCCCTCTTGCAAATGGAATAAAAAGAATATGACACCGGTTAATTTCTTCTATATTACGAAATGTTTTTATTTCAATATCTTGAAAACCAACCTTTTTTTCTTGTGTGTATTTTCGGAGTTCTCCATATACATCAGAAATTCCAAGAATACCTATTATAAATGTCCCGCTTCTGTAGTCTTCCGGCCATTGAATAAGCCGGGCAAAATTATAGATAAACATCGCTTCTGCTTTTGCAACATTTGATTGTTGTGCATTCGCAGGTGATAATTTCAGAAAGACAATCAAAAAAAAGATGAATAAAGGGATGTGTTTATTTATCAACATTTCCTGCGTTAATTTCTATCATAAAATACGATCAGGTAAATATATAATAAAAAATAGAAAATCAATGAGGTTTTCTCTTCTTTTAAGCAGATTTTTTTTTGAATTCGCATGTTTTTTGGCTTGCATTTTTTTACCTTTAAGCGATTTTTTTACAACAGAAAAATTGTCTGATTTTTTTTCTCTGCTATTGGATTATTGATATTTAAAGGAATGATAAAGCTAAAAGAAGGGAAATGATTCGGTTATGACGATGTTGTTAAAGTAAACTGTTGTCTATGTTGTAAGGCTTCCTGATTTGTATGCAAAAATCATATCATAAAATTTTCGGAAGCAGGAAACTAATAATAACCCGGTTTATGGATGAGGTGTTACATTCTTATTAAAATAAATATAGAGGAAAAAAATGAAGATAGTTTGCGATGATAAAATACCTTATTTGCATGGAGTGCTTGAACCTTATGTTGATAAGGTCGTGTATCTTCCGGGAACAAAGATCAGCAATGCAGATTTATTGACTGCCGATGCTTTGATCGTGAGAACCCGGACAAAGTGTACAGCGACTTTGCTTGAAAATACCCCTGTCCGTTTTATTGCAACTGCCACCATAGGTTATGACCATATTGATACAGCGTATTGCGATAAGCACGGAATTGTCTGGACAAATGCCCCGGGTTGTAACAGTGGCTCGGTGAAACAATACATTGCTGCATCATTGGCCTGTTTATCAAATAGAAGAGGTTTCTCTCTTGCAGGTAAAACAATCGGAATTGTTGGCGTAGGAAATGTTGGGAGCAAAGTGTTTGATGTGGCAAAGGCTTTTGGTATGCATGTGCTGTTGAATGATCCCCCCAGGGCTGAAAAAGAAGGTGAAAATATGTTTGTGGCATTGGATGAGTTGCTGGGGAAAAGTGATATCATTACCCTGCATGTTCCTTTGTCTTATGAGGGGGCACATAAAACTTATCATCTGCTTAACAAGAAAATACTGGAAAATTTGCAAGAGCACCAGATCATAATTAATTCGTCCCGGGGCGAAGTGGTCGATAACACGGCACTTGCATCTGTATTAAAACGAAAAAGAATAACCGGTGCTGTGTTGGATGTTTGGGAAGGTGAGCCGGATATACATAGAGAATTATTGTCTTTGGCGGACATTACAACTCCCCATATTGCAGGTTATTCGCGGGATGGTAAAGCGAATGGAACAGCTATGAGTGTCCGCTCCCTGTCCCGG